>CAIKAA010000100.1 GCA_903825275.1 uncultured Fibrobacterota bacterium
CCGGGGACCGGTGCCTCGACGACCTCGACGTTCAACGCCTGCTTCAATTGCTGGTTCCAGGTCGCGGGATCTTGGATCTGGGCGTGGCCGTTTTCGCAAAGCTCCTGGGCCAGCGCCGCGTGGAACCCTCGCAGGGCGATGCCATTTTCTGTCACTTCCCCCAAACGCTCCATCCAACGCAGCCGTTTGAGCAGAGCTTCGGAAACCTGGCCGGTGGACCCATCCACCAATCGGATCGCTCCCTTTTGGGCCACCAGGGTCGAGAGCGGAATTTCCATCCCGTCAAAATCGACCATCCCGGAAATCTCGAACCAGTCCTGCCCGGACGCTTTCCCCACCGCTTTGAACACGCCCTTGCGCAGCTTCCAGCGATCCAAACGTGCGGCCTCCCGCACCACCCATCCAGTCGCTTCCAACTGGGGGACACCGCGCAGCGCAAGCTCGCGTAGCGATTCGGGATCCTCGACCACCCAGGAACAATCACCGCGGACGAATTCCACGCCGACTTCTTTCAGCGCCGCTTCCAATTCCTCCGCCAAAACCTCTTCGGCGTTAAAATCCCGTTCCAACTCGGCCAAGCTTCCATCCGAGGTCGTGAACGCCAAAATCGTCTCAAAGGTTTCGAACGGAACATCAACACTTGGGTAGGCAACCTTGTAGGAAACGGTCGCGCCATTTCCCCACAGCTCGACGACAGCCTTGCGCAGGGGACTTTCCTGCAAGCGGGGCGGAAGGTGTTGTTTGGGAATCTCCACGCCGTGCCGCGAAAAGGTGACCAGCTCCGAACGCACCTCGGCAAGCGCCTCCAGCGGGATCTCGGGAAGATTGTCGGCCAATTCCAACAGTGCTTTGGGCGTCCGTGGATCCAAACGCAGCAAAATGGATCCGATCTGAATCGTCCAATTTCCTTCCTCCCCAAACGCGATCCAATCGTCTAGAAGCGGAATTTTGGTCGAGGAGTCGTCCATGGGAGTGACCGAGAAGGAAAATTTTCCGCTATGCTCCCCGACATCGAGCGACGAAAGCAGTCGCCAGATTTTGTCATCCAAAACCAACACCGATCCATCGGGTTGCATCAACCGATTGGTTTTGGCCGCCAAGGCGAGCAACGGATGAAACGCCATGGCGCGGATTGGCCCCGAACCCCAACTGTACCCCGGCGCTTGCCCACAGGCTAGGATCAAATCCACATCGGCAGGGCTCATGTATTTGGGGGGATTGACGTAGATGCGGTCGCCTTGCATCCGGCGCAAATCGGAGCGATCCACCCCCCTACCCGGGCTCCGAGAAAGAGTCTGGGAACGGGGAACCAGATCAGCCTTGCGAAGGCGGCCGGTTTTGGTCAGCATTTCCAAGCAATACACCACTTGTTGGCGACCATTCTCACCCACCGTCTCGGGTCCACGTAAAGCAGCCCCGATGATCCTAAGATTTTGCAGAGCCCTTGAGACAATCGGATCAAGAACCTTTTGTTTGACTGGAGGAACAGAAGACTCTTCCGGCAGAGAGGAAATGTCAGATTTTGACTTAATGTTCTCCCATTCTTGCAACAGGTACAGGCGCAGACCCATGGTGTGGTTGCACCGAAACTCCTCTGCAAAGGATCGACAGGTACAATCCTCCTCACCGGAGGAAGAAACACAGACTTCTTTCCATCCCATTTCGTAAAGGCCCGCCGTCCATTCCCGCTTCTTTGGCTCCCACTTCACCTCTGTCAATTTCTCGACATAAGCACGTCCATGCCTGACCTCGGAGGCCGTGCCAAACATGGTTTTCCGCAACAGATCACGAGCCACTTCCGCATCCAAAGCGAGCGGATTTTCTGGATCCGACTTGGCTTTGCGATTGGCCACACGCTCCAGAATAGCGATCGGAATTTTGGGAAGAAGGGTCGCCCAATCGCCAATGGATTTAAGCCAGACGCGCCTGTCCGGCGCCGCGTGAATTTCGGAAAGCCGTTCGGGAAACGCGTCAAAAGCAAGCATCAAAACTTCGATGTCCGACATCTCATCCAGCAAATCAAATTGGTTCGACATGGATGGTGAAGGTAGAAGGCTGAGACGCGCAAGTGTACCGAAGGAGTTCATGCGCCACCAGAGCAAGCCTTTACAACGCCCCGCCACCAACCAGGCTTCAGGCTCCCCCCTTCACCATCAGCTCAGTGAATCAATTGATCGTCGATGTCAGATTCAGAGCAAGGCCGCCCAATTTCCAGGTTGGATAGGCACTATTTCCTTCGTCCCAGCTCCCCCCTTCATACGACACCTTCAAACCAATCCCCCACAGTTTGGTGATCCTAAATTCCTTGCCGAACCCCAAACTCCAACGTAACCAGCAGCAGCAACAGAATCATGGGCCATCCCTGCTGGACCGGTTTTGTCAACACGAAGTCCAGCAGGGACCGGGTGCTATCCCGCTCCGTGCCGGAGCGGGACCAAGCCTCCTCGGAGGGCGATCTATCGTGTACTGGTTGCATCGCCCTCCTGCGGGGTCTTGGCCCTGGCGGGTTACGCCCCCTTGGCCGGTGTGGATTTCTCTGAAGAGTGGTGAAGTAACGCTAGGCAGCAGATGACCGGGAAAGCTTTCTCCATCCAAAGGCTACGACGGAGGGGCCCTCCAGAAGACAGTCTTAAAGCGAGAATCAGCCAAAATCAGAACGTTTCCCGTACAACTTTAATTCGGGGGCCGCTACGGCCAGAATTCGGGTGGGGACAGTGAGGCAGCAACGGCCAACCTAACTCATCACTCAGATCAAGATTTTTCACTTGCCTTCCTTACGTCATTGACGTATACCGTAAGACTACAGCAAGACGATACCAAAAGATCATTTCAAGTAGCCGGGACAGATAAAAGAGGAGATTATGCCACGATAGAAACCGTACCTCTGGACTGTGGTTGAATTGTCATCGTTCAAAAACGCAGCGAAGGAGTTTTGGACAAAGCAAGAATACGATAACGTGATACTGGAAATCGCCAAGTATGCGCCGATCGGGGATGTTTTGATTCCAGAATCCGATGGATGCTGGAAATCAAGGAAATCAATTGGTGCAAGCGGGAAAAGCGGCGGCGCAAGAGTCATCTACTACATCGACCATGAAAACCAACAAATCTATTTATTGAACGCCTATCAAAAAGCACGCCTTGGGAACATCCCCGGAAACTTACTTGCCAAGCTAATCAAGCAAATCAGATGAATCTCCATGCAGATCCCATCTGAAACACAATTTGTCTAAAATGATTAACAAATAGGTGATGCGAA
Source organism: uncultured Fibrobacterota bacterium (assembly GCA_903825275.1). Lineage (GTDB taxonomy): Bacteria > Fibrobacterota > Fibrobacteria > UBA5070 > UBA5070 > UBA5070. Next base: position 3,260 of record CAIKAA010000100.1, read on the forward strand.
TGAACAAAAAGAAAAACGCTCAAGAAATTGAAAAATGGGAAAATGGACGGGATTTGATTGCAGAAATTTCACAAGGAATCACTGAATTAAATTCTGGTGCAATTGTTCCAAAACGGATAGTGGAAGTCTCTGAAGCAATTCATGCTCGCCGGATGAGTGGATTTTCTCAATCCGAATTCGCAAACAAAATCGGCGTGTCCGTCCGAACCTACCAGGAGTGGGAACAAGGCCGCAGGGACCCTACCGGCGCTGCTCGCGTCCTTCTGCACCTGATTTCCAAAAAGCCGGAGCTGGTGGCCGAACTTATATAGAAAAATGCCCCATGTCAGATTTCAATCCAAGGCTACATAAATTGACCTGAGCTGTCCTGTGCGCAGCCGAAGGGCCTGCCGGAGGAAACAGCAATTTTCCCCCAATAAGTGCGTTCAACCGTGACCGCTTGTAAACGCGGCGCGGTGAACAGAGCTATTGGGGGCAGGTAGCTAAAGAAACGCCCAGAATAGCCAGTGTTTGCCATGAAATTACTGGCGCAAGGAATGCCAATTCCATCATGAAATAAGGGAGACTATGCACTATGACGGTTGCTAATACAGCCAAAACATATACAGCTATTACTTTCGGAGAATGTGCTAATTTTCCAACGCAAGATCTGATCAAGATATACAGAGAAACTACGAAAATAGCACTCAATATTACTGATTCCGGCATTCCGAATTTCTGAAGCCCACTAGCAAATAAAAGCATAGCTGGCAGCAAAACCACCGAGACCAAAAAGCAAATCGGCTTGCGGTGTGTTAACAGAAACTGCAATTGCAATCCCAATAGCACTCCAGGGCCAAGTACCACTGCCCAAAAGAATGCTGGCCCAAAAATGAGTTTCCCGAACAAAAACAGAGAGATCGTAATCCCGATACCAACTGATCCAACAGTTAATGCACGAAGCCAATGCGTCATATTGTGACTGCACAAGAAAAAGTACCGACTTGGAATGTTTGGCTAGTAGGAATGGGCATGTAGCAAACCCTGATCATGGACTGGTCAGCTTCACAGGAACCCCGATATAGGTTGCATCTATCCAAATATTCTTAGGATCAAACTCACCATTAGGAGTGATCGCCGTCTTGAACGGTTCCATAGAAACCTGCGAAATTTTTGCGTCAGGCAAGAATGGCAAAATGAAATTAGGAACACTGCTTCGAGTTGACTGCATTTCCGCTGTTAGGGGTGGCTCGAATTTAAGTTTCAGCAAAGCAGGAACATTCGGATCATTATCCACCGATTTAGGAAATTTTGGATCAAAGCTATTCAGAATAAACTTGACATTCGTATTCTCTGCAACGGAAACATTTACTGTGGTTGAACCTAAAATTGGAGCTGTTCCTGACGCAGAAAATGTCATTGCAGGTACAGTGGCCGTTGCGATCTCTTGATCGATCTTGCCATCCGAATCAATTCTCGTAAGCGGCGCATTCCCTACGAATTCATACGGGCTGAAAAATTGGAGCTTGGGATCCCTCCCCAGCCACGCCCCCCGCTCATTATCCAGGTACCACGCATTCACGTAGGTGACCATCCCGCCCACCTCGGCGTCCCATTCCTTCCCGGTGTACAGCCAGCGCAGCGGCGTGGTTTCCCACGATGCCTCCACGTTCCCCCACGGATCCAGCGAGTACTTGGACAGCACCCGTCCCGTGTCATCGGTGAGCACGTTGGCGGTGC
>CAIKAA010000101.1 GCA_903825275.1 uncultured Fibrobacterota bacterium
CCGATTCACTCTTGCTCTCGCCGATCTCTCCAGGAGCCTTCGAATGCCTTACACGAACCCGGACACCCTACTTGCTGAAATCGATGAATTGGAAGGGGCTATCCGGCTTTTCGAGGCAGGCGAACTCGATTTTGGCATTCTCAAGGCCCGGCGCGTTCCATTTGGTGTCTACGAGCAGCGCACCCCCGGCACCCACATGACCCGAATCCGCTGCACCGCAGGAACTGTGACGCCCACCCAATTCGCAGCCCTTGCCGACCTTGCCGATCGCTACGGCAGTCCTTTTTTGCACCTGACTACCCGCCAAGACATCCAGATCCACGACATCTCCATTGGACAGATTCCGTCACTGCTTCGCGACCTGGCCGGGATCGGGTTGTCGTCTCGGGGCGGTGGCGGCAACACGGTGCGCAATATTTTGGGCTCGCCGGAGGCCGGACACGACCCGGATGAAGCGTTTGACATCGGCCCTTGGGTGGATTCCCTCACCGACCGGCTGATCCGCGAGAAAGATTCCTGGAACCTGCCGCGCAAGTTCAAGATTTCGTTCGCCAGCTCCGACAAAGACACCGCCTTGGCCGGGTTCAACGATTTGGGATTCTTTCCCGTCCTTGGCCCAGACAACGAACCGGGTTTTGAACTTTGGGTGGCCGGAGGCTTGGGCGGCAAGCCGCGCACCGCCATTTTGCTGCGGGAGTGGGTCCCTGCCAGCCAGGCTCACTTGGTGGTCACGGCCATCAAGAAATTCTTCGACGCCAATGGCAACCGCCGCAACAAGCGCCAAGCCCGTCTCCGCTTTTTGCGGGACCGTTTTGGGGACGATGGACTTTTGGAAAAGCTCAACCAAGCCATCGAGGAAGAAAAGACCAAACGCTTCGAGCCTCTCGCCCCCAAGGCCCGACTTGCCCCTCCCCAGTGGACAGGATCTGTCAGCAAAGCTGCCTCCGGCTACGACTTGTGGTTTTCGCGCAATGTGGAAATTCATCCCAAAACCGAAACGGCCCTGGTGCGCGTGCCGGTCTTGTTGGGCGATGTGGAGACCTCCGTCGCCCGCGCCCTGGGCAATGGATTAAAAACTTTCGGAACCGATGTGATCCGCCTCGGGCTTCGCCAAGACCTTGTGTTGGTGGGAATTCCCGCCGGACGTCTCCCCGACTTGCACGCCCTATTGGCGTCTCTTGATTTGGCCAAAACTTCCGGTGGTGTGGAAGACGTGGTCGCCTGCACCGGCGCCGACACCTGCAAGCTGGGCATGTGTTTCCCCAAAGGCGCCACCCGCGAGCTCGTGGAAGCAGCCAAACAGGCGGAGCTTCCCGACAATGCCTTCCAAGGATTGCGCGTCCACCTTTCCGGATGCCCCAATTCTTGCTCCCAGCACATGATGGCCGACCTTGGTTTTTTTGGAGCCGCCAGGCGCCAAGGCGCGCGGATGTACCCGGCGTACCGGGTGGTGGTGGGTGGCGTGCTGGGACGCGGCAAGGCGCGTTTGGCCCGCGATATCGGGCAGGTGGCAGCCAAGCATCTGCCAGTTTTTGTCACCAAGGTGGTCGCCGAGTGGCGCGGTTCGGGCGTGGCGGATTTTGGAACCTGGATCGACGGCCCTGGCGAAGAGCGGGTAAAATCCATCGCAGCTCCCTTTGAATCCATCCCCGAATGGGACGTCGACAACTCGTTCTACTTCGATTGGGGCTCCACCGAGGCTTTTAGCCCGACCCGGGGCGGAGCCGAATGCTCGGCAGGATTGTTCGACCTGATCGAAATCGACCGCCAAGCCACCGAAAAGGCGCTCGCGGAACTGGACCAAAACGGCCCTTCGGAATCCCTCGCCAAAACGCTCGCCTTCCATGCCTGCCGCACCCTGCTGGTCGCGCGCGGAATCGAGCCATCCACACCCAGTGGAGTGTACGATGGCTTTCTGCTCGGATTTGTGGACGAAGGGTTGGTTCCGGAAAATTTCAGGGATCTGGTGCAATCGGCCCGCGACGGAAAGCCTTTGTTGGATCGCATGACGGAAATTGTCCAGATTGCCAAAGCCGTCGAAGTCCTGTATCAAGGAATGGACGACTCGCTTCGGTTTTCTAACGATGCTGTCAAGGCAGCACAGGCTTCCGTATCCGCCCAAATCACCGAAAAGGACCTTCGCCACAACCCCTGCCCGCTAAACTTCGTCAAGGCCAAGATCGCGCTGGAAGACCTCCCGACGGGTGCCGTGTTGCGGTTGCTTTTAGACGACGGGGAGCCGATTCGCAATGTTCCAGGATCACTCACGACAGAAGGCCACACCGTAATTCGCCGTGATCGCGACCCGGCAGGACATTGGGTGCTGGAGGTCAAGAAGGGCTAGGCAAGCGCCCTTGGGAGGTGTGCCCCGCCACCGAAGGAGGACTCCATCCCAAAAACCGGGTCTCGCCTCAAACCATGGCGAGGTCTGCTTGAACCAAGTCCAGAGCAAAGAGCGTCGCGACAGAAATTGGCAAGGCGAGAGACTGCGCAATCTTGCCGCATCACTTGACGGCCCAAGCTCGGATAATTAGCTTCATATTTGTCCTTCTTTGCCCCAACTTTCGTTTCTCCGACTTTCAAAGACAGAAACGACTCCTCTCTTCATCCGTGAGACAAGCATGAAATTTCTTGCTACGATTTTAAGCACGGCGACGATCGCTTCCGCTGCGGTTCGCCCCTAAGTTGCTGCCGACCTAGGCAAGTCCTTTCCTAAGTTCAATACCAGCGGAATCGACTTCGGAAACATTTCTGGGTTAGATTTCAAATGGAGCGTCGAAGGTGATGGCGGCTTAACGTGGAGCCTGGGTGGTGGCGCACTCGTCCCCCTTTCGGAAACGGTTGCCCTGGACCTATCAGGGGCGTATAGTTCGATGCCTGACACCGCCAACGTCACAGATCAATATTCATCTACGAATGACATGGGTACTGGATATACAGCTTCTTATGAAGGTACTAAAGTGATCGCCCTGGATATTCAAACAACGTTGATCGATCTCGGGGCCGGACTTCGCTGGAACATCCATCCGAAATTTGGCTTGGATGGGGGAATCCTGTACTCGCATGTTTTAAGTTCGACCTATACCGGAAGAATGTCCACTACAGTTACAATCACCGAAATCGACAACGGAAACCACTTCACAAACAGTGATCGCAATACAGATAAGATCAAAGGCGGTGACCTCGAAAACATCGAAAAGAACCTCGCCGACTCGACGGAACATGACCACGTGGATGGATTCAAGTGCAAGCCCCAAGACTTCATCTCCCTCCGTTTGACGGCTGATTACGAGGTTACCCCGGGTCTCTCCGTTTCGATTGGTTACGTTCTCCCGATGGCCGACCATCTGGTTGGCAAAACTTTGAACGGATCTATCCATCGCGCAGTAGGTGGAATTCGCTGGACCTTCGGCAGCCTATAAACCTCCCCATCCAACACAAAACCCCTCGGAGCCGATTCATGCGCAGCTTGTCCTTTCTAATTGCCCTAACAACAACATCCTTTGCCGGCGAAATAAAACCATACGTTCTTGCCAACGGCGGCTTGACCATTCCTAAGACAAATCTTGACGTTGGCCACCGCACAACACTAGAAGAAAATATTGGCTACTCCTTCACCTTTGGCCTCGGTGTCCGCTTGCCTGTGAATCCTCAGATCGACCTCGACGGTTCCATTCGCTACTCTTTGGTGAGTGGCGGAATCACCTTGAAGGAAACGTCTACTTATCAGGATTACGAGTACAACCCATCAACCTATACGTCAAATTATTACACCGTTAAAGAAACGAACAATGAGGAGGTTACGGTTTCGCCTAAACTGATCGATCTCGAAGCCGATATTCTACTTCACGTATCACCCAGTATTGCAGTGGGAGGCGGCATCGTTTTTTCCATCCCTGTAGGTGGATCCTACGAGAGCTCGACCCATTACACTAGGACGAGCGATTGCCCCAGTACAGCTACATCCTGTGTACCTTCCGAATCAGATGGCGATGGTAAAAAAGGCGACCTGAATACCCTCTTTGATGACGCTGACATCCAACCAAAATCCTTCGCAAGCTTTAAGTTCCAAGGTGAATATCTCCTGAATGACCACCTGAGTGTGACCGGCGCTTGGCTTCTTCCCATAGGCGATTACATCCATGAAGATGGAAATACCGTGAGTTGGTCCCGCGCCGAGCTTGGTGTTAAGTATGCGTTCTCCCTACCCAACCGCTCGAGCGCCAACTCGGTAGCAATGGCACCCCCCACATTGGGGACTACTGCCTCGAGATAAGTTTCTACCTCCAGGAATCCCATCAGGCAATAAACCACCCTTCGGCAGGCTCAGGGCATCGCCCCGCAGCAAGCCCTTGGCACCAAAGGTGCCCTGCCGGTTTCGGAATGCCGCAGCAGTCGACAAGCTCCCTTCGACAGGCTCAGGGCATCGCAGGGGAGCCTCAGGCGATGCCCTGTCGAAGGGACAGGCTTTCGGGGAATCAGACCCGAGGAGATTGAACCTCGTTCGTTTCTGTTTGATGGGATTTTCACGTTATCGTGTGGGAGGAAACATGGCTTGCGAAGAGTTATCCAGGAGTTTCTGGACACTTCTCACCCCCTAAGAATACCGGCTTTTTCGTACCGAATGGCTCTGGTCTTTGTAATTGGTGAGCAATCGTCCTGAACCGAGGAACTCTGATGAAAAAACTTTCCCTTGCGGCACTCCTTCCCATCCTACTCCTTCCTTTTTCCTCCCACTCCCAAGACAAAAACCGGGACGAGGACAAAAAAAAGTCCGACCGGCCCGCTCGACCCGGCGTCGCGCCTAACAACCCCTCGACGCCAAGGCCCACGCCCTCGCCCCGGTCACCGGCCAAACCCCAGGCAACTCCACGACCAATGGTGATTCACATGGGTCATCCCAAGCCAGAGGCAAGAGCAAATTCGCCGGTTCCCTCGCCTCTCCTGCCTCGCCCGGCATCCCAAGCTCCGTATCATTCACCGTCCTATGGACAGATTCGTTGGCAACCAAATTCACCCGCCCGCGTCACCCCTGCATCGCCATCCCTATTCCAACATCTGGATTCGCCCCACGCCAAGGATCCCGATTTCCAAGCCGCCAACGCGGTTTCCCACCATCCGTACACCCAAGGCTATGTGCGACAAAAATTGCAAAAGATTGGCGTGAGATCGGAACCTGGCTTCATCGTCGACCGCTCCGAAATGGTGCTCACCGACCGCAAGCACTCC
>CAIKAA010000102.1 GCA_903825275.1 uncultured Fibrobacterota bacterium
AATGCCAATGGCTCGGCCACCGTCACTGTCCGTTTGCACGACAACGGCGGCACAGCCAACGGCGGCGTGGATTCGAGCGCCACCCAGACATTTACCATCACCGTCGGATCCGTCAACCAAGCGCCCAGCTTTACCAAGGGATCCAACGAGACGGTCAATGAAAACGCCGCCGCTCAAACGGTGGTCGGCTGGGCGACGAGCCTTAACAAGGGAGCCACCAACGAATCTTCCCAGCAGCTGGGCTTCAGGGTTTCCAATTCCAACTCTGCCTTGTTTGGAATTCAGCCCACCATCTCGGCAATCGGCACGCTGACATACACGCCTGCTTCCAACGCAAATGGGAGTGCGACCGTCTATGTGCGACTGGGCGACAATGGCGGCACGGCAAACGGGGGCGTGGACTCCAGCGCAGTGGACAGCTTCAGCATCACCGTCACCGCCGTCAACCAAGCGCCATCCTTTACCAAGGGATCCAACGAGACAGTCAATGAAAATGCTGCCGCACAGACTGTGGTCGGATGGGCGACAAGCCTCAACAAGGGCGCGACCAACGAATCGTCCCAGGTCCTCGGATTCCGCGTCTCCAATTCCAACTCGACCTTGTTTGGAACGCAACCCGCCGTCTCGGCCATTGGCACTCTGACCTATACGCCCGCCTCCAACGCAAACGGCACGGCGACCGTTTATCTCAAACTCGGAGATAATGGCGGCACGGCCAACGGCGGCGTGGATTCGAGCGCAGTGGATAGCTTCACCATTACCGTTACGGTAGTCAACCAAGCGCCCAGCTTCACCAAAGGCGCCAACCAGAACGTCAACGAAAACGCCGCCCTCCAAACCGTAGTGAGTTGGGCGACAAACCTCAACAAGGGCGCCACCAATGAATCCTCCCAAAAACTAGGTTTCCGCGTCTCCAACTCCAACCCGGCCTTGTTTGGAACGCAGCCAACCCTCTCGACGATTGGCACACTGACTTACACGCCCGCCGCCAATGCCAATGGGGCAGCGACCGTTTATGTCAAATTGGGCGACAACGGCGGCGCCGCCAATGGTGGCGTAGACTCGTCAGCCATTGATAGCTTCACCATCACCGTGACGGCCGTGAATCAAGCCCCAAGTTTCACCAAAGGAGCAGACCAAACCTTTGATGAAAATTCAGGAACCCACACGATCGCTGGATGGGCCACCGCACTTTCGGCGGGTCCGGCAAACGAATCCAGTCAATCCCTAGGATTCCGGGTTTCCAACGACAACAGCGTCTTGTTTAGCACGCAGCCCACCCTCGACTCCATCGGCACACTCCGCTTCACGACAGGCACAAACACGCACGGCAGGGCCACCGTGTCGGTCCGCCTCGGCGACAACGGTGGGACGGCACATAGCGGCATGGATTCCTCGGCCATCCAAACATTCACCATCGCCCTGAACCAGATCCTCTTGAACTTGGCTCCTCCTTCCATCACCTCCAACGGGGCGACCCCATCCGCGACAGTATCTGTCATAGAAAATACTGCCGCAGTGACCACCGTCACCGCCACCGATCCCGACTCAGGAGCCGTCCTTCGCTATTCCCTTCATGGGGGCGCCGACTCCTCCCTGTTCAAGATCGACTCCTTGAGCGGAGCTCTTGTATTCGCCAGCGCTCCCGACTACGAAGCGCCCTGCAGCGCCTCGGGCACCAACACCTACGTGGTCCATGTTGCGGTGAGCGACGGACTCCACCTCGCCCAACAAAGCTTGACCATCAACGTCCAAGACGTCTTCGAGACAACCGATCCTCCCGTCAGCTTCACCCTCTCGGCTGACACCCTGCGGCTGCACCAAGGAGACACGGCTCGAGTGACCTACATCGCCAAAGCCCACACTGGCGGAATCCTCTCCGTCGAGCCTAGCCGGGTTTCCTGGATCTGGAAACCCGCTTTGGGAACCGTGCAGATGGGCAAGTTGGAAGCGACAACTCTGGGCACATCGCGCTTGATCGGGACCCTTGGCAGTCTGTCAGATTCTGTCGTCACCCTAGTGACCGGTGTCGACAGCGTCGTGAAAGCTCGTACCGACACTTCCACCTTCGAGCTTGGCGCGGGCATCAAAATTTCCATTCCGCCCCACGAACAGCCCCTGCATTTGGAGGTGGAACCCAAACCCGCCTTGGCTCTTCCCGGCATGGTTGCTTCCACCCAAGCCCTCCAGGTCTCCCAACAATCCGACACCACTCGATTGGGAATCCAAATCCCGGTGAGCGCCTCCCTGATCCCACCGGGGCGCTCGACCTCCGATGTCGAGGCCTTCCGCGTCGACGACTCCAACCAACTCCATCGCATCAGTCCCCTATCGGTCTCGGGTGACACGGCCAAATTCACCACCACCGGCAGGGGCTCCTATGTGCTGGTGTGGGACACCGCGCCTCCGGTGGTCAAGATCAAGACCCTACGCGATTCCCTCCAGGACAACCAACCGATTTCCATCCAGTACTCCCTCACCGACAACTCGCCCGACGCCGCTTCGCGTCTGTGCTGGCGCGCGGCCGGGTCCGCCTCGGCCTCCTGCCGCGACCTGCATTCCGGAAACATCAACAGCGCGTCCACGCAACTAAACCACGCCGACATTCCGCTGGGCGCCGAGGTCTGGGTCGAAGGGAAGGATTCCCATCTTCAATCCAACACGGAACACAAAGACATCGTCATTCACCTCGACACCTTGCGCAACCCCTCGGCGTTTCCCGACGACCGCTACGATCTCCTGTCGATCCCCTACTTGGACAATTCCCGTCGAGTCACCGACGAGCTGGCCCATGTCTGGGGAACTTATGACATCCACAATTGGAGAGCGTACCGCACCGTCAGCACCGGATTCGTCGAAGTGAGCGCCAACGATTCGTCCGACCATGCCGGAGCCGCTTGGTGGATTCGCACTCGCCACACCACCACGGCTCCGTGGATCGCCAACACATGGACTCCCCCCACCTCCAAGCCCGTCGAAGTCGTTCTCCACCCAGGGTGGAACGCCATCGCAAGTCCCTATTCGTTCGACGTCGATTGGCGCGTCGTCGTCCAAGCTTCTCGCACTGCGGGCGGTCTGGTTTCCGGCCCTTATGGATTTAAATCCGAAAGCCAATCTTGGAGCCTGCCCGATACCACCAGCCGGCTGGAAGCCTGGCGCGGCTTTTTGGTGCGCAACAACGCCGACACCAACGTCACCTTGCGCTTCCCAAGCGTCTCCTACAACTCGTTTGGCGCTCGCAAGTTTGGCCTCCAAAAATTGTCCACGCGTTCCCTTCTCACTTCCTTGCAAACCGGGCACGACAGCGCGTCCATCTGGATCGGGCTCGATTCGATGGCCAAGGTCGGGCTCGATAGCCTCGACCGCCCCATGCCCCCCACACCAGGTCGCAAGTTCACGATGGTGTTGCCCAGCACGGTCGCGGGGGTCCAAGGGATGAACCTATTTGCCGATATCCGGCCACCCTCCGATTCCGGCAACCGCTGGACCTTCAAAGTGACAGGGATCCAACCCAACCAACCTCTGACACTGCGGCCTCCCTCCGCCGGATGGCCTGCCGCCGTCGGCGTGTGGCTCATCGACCAGAAGTCCGGGGCGGTCATCGACTGGAACAACGTGGTCGATTTCGCCGTGGGACCGGAAACCGAACGAACCTTCACCCTGGCGATGGGTGGTGTGCGTCCAGCGCCTCGGAACATCGATCGCTTTGGACTGAATTGCCTCGCCCACACCTTGCGTTGGCAAATTCCATCGAGCATGGGTCGAACTCGCGTGAAGATCGAACTGATCGACTTCCGGGGCCGTCGTATCCGCACCCTCATCGAAGAAGAGCAGGATCCAGGCGACTATTCCTCGTACCTGACCACGCGGGGACTGGGCCAAATGCCTCTCGTCGCGGTGCTCAGTGCGGGCGGGAAAACGGTTTCCATCACCTATTTACCCATCATCGGCCATTGATCCCTTGTGGGCGCCCCGCTACGCGGCGGGCCGTCGTGAACCGGGCCCGGCGTTGGCGTTTGGCTTTGGATCGGGCATGCCCGATCCCTACGCCAACTCCGCCAACGCCGGGCCCGGCCCTCGCGGGCTTCCGTCCCTGGCGCGTTGATCAACAACCCTGCAGCCTCGGAAAGGGGGCACTGACCCAGGTCCCCCTCCCCCAAAAGCGCACGGTTCCATGCCTCGTCTCCCTTCAAATGAGATAATGGCACTGTCCATGCTTACGTCGTTTTTTACCGCTTTCCTGATGTGTTCGAGTGCCGCCACCGACACCAGTGAAGTGATGCGACTGGCGCGAGGGGCAAGGGAGCTTTTCCGCGAGGGGATGACCCGACAAGCCTTGGTCCAAATGCAGCGAGCCCGCGCCTTGGATTCCCTTCAAGTCGACCTCGACGAACTGATGTTCCAATGCCGCATCAAGCTCGGCGAGTGGGTTCCTCCTGAAGCCGCCCGCATCAACACCTGGACCGAACTCGACTCGACAGGGCTGGATGCCATTTTGCCATCGGGCTACGATTCCATTTTCCAACTGGGGAAAGAACTGGAATCCAAAGACGATTTACCCAAAGCGTTGAGGATCTACTCCATGTTGGCTCGCAAACTCCCCGAGTCGCCTTCGTACAAACGAGCCTATCTCGACCTTTTGGCGCGCCAAGATCTGCTGGTTGCCACCCACCTGGAAATTGGCGACAGTCTCAATCACCGGAAGAAATTCCAAGAGGCTCTGCTGGAATACCGGCTGGCACTTTTTGTGAAACCGAACAATCCGCTGGTTTCCCTCATTGTTCGTCGCGCGGATCTCGCCATCCAGGAAGCCATCGCCAACCATCTCGACCGCATCACGCGGTATCGCAAGGAAAACGACCTCGAAGCCGCCTGGGCCGAGGTTCAGATCAGTTTGCGAGATTTCCCCAACGATTCGGCTTTTCGATCGTTGGCCGACCAGGTCGAATCGGCTCGACAAGACTTGAAGGAACGTCGCAGGAAAGAGGTTTGGCACCTCGTCGATCTTGGCCAGGAAGCCAAAGCCGTGGCCATCCTTCGGGAGGCGATGAAGGACCAACCCGACGACCCCAGTCTTTCCAAGGATTTCGACGAACTCAGCAAGCGCTTGGAAAAACGTCGGACCGCTCAACAGATCGACAGCCTGGAGAAATCCTTTGAAGCCGCCATCGCCCGCAACGATCCTGAAAAAGCCCAAAGATTGATTCTCCGTCTGGAAAATCTTGGACAAAAGTCGGCCTCCCTGGAACGATTGAAGTCCAGAGTCGATTCGACTCGCCAATCCAACCAATCAAAATTGGAATCCGACGACAACCTTGAACTGGCTCGCAAAGCCATTGCCGCCCACGACCAAGAGAAGGCCAAGGCAATCTTGGAACGAACCCTTGCCAATCAACCCGGAAACGCCATGGCAAAAGCTTTGTTCGAAAGTTTAAAGGCAAAGCCAGTTCCCAAGGTGACCTCCACCGCCGAGTCGTCCCCAAGCATCGCCACCAAAGCGCCGACCGCCGCAGAAAACGCCCCAATCGTCGCGACAAAAGCCCCGACCGCCGCAGAGTCGTCCCCAAGCGTCGCCACAAAAGCGCCGACCGCCGCAGAGTCGTCCCCTAGCGTCGCGAACAAAGCGCCGACCACC
>CAIKAA010000103.1 GCA_903825275.1 uncultured Fibrobacterota bacterium
TGGTCACGCTATCGGTGGCCACGGCTCAGGTCAAAATGGTGGGCGGCTTGGAGGTCCAAACCTATTCGGTGGGCAAACACCTGGAGCTGGTCGCCAATCGTCTGTTGGTGGGCTACAAGGCCTTGTCCAAGCAAGATCCTTCCAAGAATCCATGGACCCGTCTTGGCGTCCATGCTCGCTACGCGGCCTTGCTCTTTGCGGGCGATTCCCTCTACAAAGGCTATCCCAAAAACTGTCCGACCGGCATCGACACCGCCCTGATCGATAGCCTGATCCTCAACAAGGCCTTGTCCTCGAAGGAATCCGCAGACAAATACGCTCCCACTTGGCTTTTGAACTGGACTGGGGCCCAAGTGAAAGCCCAGTACCGTCGGTGGCTGGAGAAGGGCGTGATCCGAATGGGCCAGTACGACACGCTCTATCCGCTCGACGATTTGCCGCCCACTGTTGTGTCGCCGCTTCGGTTCACCGTGGGCACCGATTCGACTGTGACGACCCTGGTGCGAAAATCGAACGGAGTCAAGTTGTCCGGCACCTTTGCGGATGATTCGGGGATTGTGGGTCAATCGATCCGGATCTGGTTCACGCCACCCAACACAGATTCTGTCAACGCGACCTTGAAGTTCATCCGCGACACCACTCCCTTCCCCCCAACTCCCCAAAAGAGTTGGAGCTTGGCGGATCATGTTGCCCTCAGGACCGATTCGGCACTGTTGGGCTTGTACCGGCTGGAACTTTCGCTCAAAGACCGAAAAAACCAAATGGTGGTCGCCCGGTACAGTTTCTCGGTATCTGACCCGGTCACGATCCGCGTTGATTCGACCGCACCTCAAATCACGCCCATCCTTCCGGCTACGCGCACCGACACCGTTGACGACACGACCACGTCCAAACGCATTCGACTGGGCGTGAGCGACGAGAATTTGAAAACCGTGGTGTTGGACCAGGACACGGTACACCCAGTCGGTGGCGTGGAGGAAAAGACGGTCTCGTTGGTTGAAGGCAAGTTTGTGGTTGTCCGGATGGTAGCGGTGGATTCGGCCGGGAACACGGCCAAGGATTCGGTGATCCTTTACCGCCGGGTCGCGGTGCCGCCCACGCTGGTGCGGATCCAGCCACGAACGGGTCGCGATTCGGTGGCGGACACGACTTCCACCTACACATTCCGTTGGCAGGTGGAAGGAATCGAGGTCGACTCGGTCGCGATCGATTCCGTTGGTGTTTTGTTGGGCCATAGGATCGCCGAGAAAGCCCTTGCGCTCAAGCTGGGAGCCACGACCCATGTGCGGATCCGGGTGGTCGACAAATTGCGTCACGTGGCGATCGATTCGGTGGACGTGGTGCGCGGCGCATCGGTCCCGCCTGCCATCGCCCGCATGGGCATCGTGGCGGGCGTCGTCACGGTCCCCGACACGCTGTCGTACTTCACCGCGACTTGGACCGTTTCGGACAACAACCTGCAAAGCGTGCAAGTGCTGGGCAAGGAAGTGGGACTTGTCAATGGTCAGTGCGGCGCGACGGTGTTTCTGAAAGCTGGCGACACGGCTCGTGTGCCCGTGTGGGCGCAGGACAAGCTGGGGAGTGTGACGACAGATACCGTGAAGGTCTGGCGACCAGATCCGCGCACACCATACCTGGCCGACATCCTGGCCGCCCAGCGCGGCGATGCGGCGATTGCGTTGACAGATTATGTCTTGCCGAACATTCGCTTTGGGCGCTTTGAAGTGACGGCGGGGCTTTTCGACAAAGTGATGAACCAGGTAAGCACCGTCCCGCTGGGCCAGCCGAAGACCAACGTGAACATCTACGACGCGATGCTGTTTTGCAATGCGTTGTCGAAGTCGTTGGGGTTGGACACGTTCTATCAGTACACGAGCCGGGATGCAGGGACGGAGTATTTCCTCGATTCATCGCGCTCCGATACCATGAACGTGGGCGGAATCAGCCAGTTACGCCGGGGATTCCGGCTTCCAACCGACTCCGAGTGGCAAGCCGCCGCGGGCATCACTCTGGGGCCTTACCCTTGGGGCGCTTCGACGGATCCGGAAATTGTGGACCAGTATGCCAAATGGAAAGCAACCGATGCGGGTTTGGTGGGTGAGCACCATCCCACCGGAAAAGGCTTGTTCGATGTAGCTGGAGGCGTAAACGAGTGGGTCTATCGGGACTGGAACAAAACGGACATGGGATCCAGCACGAAGTGGGTTGTTCGAGGGGGGAGTTTCTCCGATGCCAGCGTGACGGCATTCCAAAACTCCATCCTTTGGAAAAATTCCGTGGCAGTCGGCACCCATCGGTCTGCCTCGATTGGTTTTCGAATTGTTCGAATTGGCAAAAACTAAGGAGGTGGATCATGAGGGTTGTAATCAAGACGTTGCTCCTGGCGGGATTTTGGATCTTTGCCGAAACGGCTGTAGCGGACATTCCTGGCCTTGGAGTGATTCAGGAAGCAAGAATTACAGATCCAATGCTCGGCTTAGCTGGTGAACGGTCGGGTTTTGGTGGAGCTGGCATGGACTTCATTGGGGATGTCGATGGGGACGGCGTTCAAGACCTGATTGTTGGCGCACCCAATTCGCCCCAGGATACAGGGAGCCTAGCCATCGTGCGACTCGAAAGGGACGGCAGAATCAAAGGCACGCCGGCGATCATCACCGGCTTTGATCCATTCATCAAGCCAAAGTTGCTGACGAAACCAAAGTGGGGGACGGGACTTGCCGTTGCAAAGGGTTTTTCTGGTCCTGGCTCGTGTGGCGTTGTTGTGGTCAACATGGGCAACTCTAGTTCAACAAAAATTTGGGCATTGAATATATGCGTGGACAACAGTCCAGTCCCAGCTCCGTACATCAGCAACGCTGTGGTGATCGACTCTACAGATCCGGCATTGACTGGGCTTCAGATGAAAAAGGGTGGTATCGGAAGATCGATAGCCGTGCTGGACGTTACACCTCAAGGAAATATCATTCTTGGTTTAGGATCACCGAATGACGGTTCGGATCCTGTTTCGTACCAGGGCAGAGTAATCATCCTCGAATTGAAACCTTCGACATTGACTTTTAGTCGGAAAGCCGCCTATCCCGAAGCCTATGTGGCAACCGATCCTGTCGCCCAAAAGCTTGTGGCCCAGGAAAGCTTTGGCTGGTCCTTGGCTCCTTTCCGAACGGCCAATGGTGGTAAGGGGATGGTTGTGGTCTCTCGCTATTTCGGTGCTCCGGCAACCACCACAGGGCGTGTCAGCCTCATCATGTTTGACAACAATTATGGAATGGCGAGTTGGAAGACGATTTCCGGACTTTCAAACCCATCCGTTTCTGGTCCTCCAACAGCGATTGCAACAGCGGATTTCAATCGAGATGGAAACTCTGATCTTGTCGTTGGCTATTCGACGGAGCAGTACACCGGTGGAGTCTCGCTAGTGGCGGGTGTTGGGTCATTTCAGATCGCCTCGATGACACAAGATGGCGACGTCATCAATTCGAGCCTGTTCAAGAAAGGCGTCGGCGGATTTATGGATGCAAACAACGAACTTGGATATAATGCTCAATTCGGATTTCGTCTAATCGCTGGTGATTTTGATGGCGATAGTCAGAGCGATGTGGTCATTGGTAGCTATGGAAATGCTCTAGGAACGCCGACAGGAGATATCGTTGGATCGATCTGGTCCTTGAGAATGAAAATGTCTCCATGGCACAAAAAAACGGTGGACCGCGTGACGTTGACCAATAGATCAAGCGGGCCGATCCTCTTGCGGGATTACATTTTGGGAAACCGGTTGGGCTGGACTCTCAAAGAAGACCAGAGCGTTCCAACAACGCTGGATTCATGCGCCATTGTTGGGCAGGCAGATAGTGCGGCGTTGTGGTGTTACCCTGGCAAAACGAACGGCGAATCGAAATGGATAGCCATTGCTGCCGATTCCGGGAACAGCCCATCAACAATACATATCGCTGACACCTTGAAATTTGTGGTTCAAGTGAAAGATCAAGATTCGGCTCCGCAACAACTTGCACCATTACCACAAATTGTCATCACGGAAGAACAAAAGGACACCGCGATCATCGCCTTCAGTAAATATTTCCGCGACCCCGAAAAAATAGCGATGACATTTACACTATCCGCATTGAACAATTCAACCACAGGTTTGTTTTCACAGTTTTACCAATCAACCAACACGGACACGATCCATGTGGTTGGAAACCCTTTTCACTTCGGGTTGTGTTCGTTGAAGGTCGAGGTGAGGGACAACGCGAACGCAAAGATCGTAGACACCCTCGTCATTCATGTTGCCCATGTAAATCATGCTCCGATTGCGCTGGGATATGCATTCAACGTGATCGAGTCGAAAATTGACACGTTCACTGTGATCCGGAAAGATAGCGACCCGGATGGAGAAGCGGTAACGACAACAATCGTCAAAGCACCAAGCCATGGATCGGCAACGATTCTCTCTTCTGGCGCGATTCGATACATCCCAACCACCTTCTACCTAGGGGCGGATTCCATCCGATACGCCATCCACGACAAAACGGATTCGGGTCTGGCATGGGTGAAAATCATCATCGGTCCGACAACGATGCCAACCAGCTTGTACAAACCACTCCGCGACACCGAGGTCGTGGAGTCTGTCGCGCCAATCGTGATCGGCACCGACAGCCTGTTTTTCAATGGCACCAAACGATTCGCCATCGGTTCGTACTTTCCGAAGTCCGATTGCCAGAATTTGGCGGTCATCGATTACATCGACTCCACCCACCGTTTGACGATAACGCCCTTGCCTGCGAAATGGGGGCGCTGCCAGATCTACATGCGAGCGGTCGTAGTGGACAGCGTGGCCAGCACGATGTACTTGATGGTGGATTCGATTCCAACTCCGTACAAGTTCCCCGTGGATTCGTTCAGCATTTCCCTCACAGTCGACAACACAACGGTATACGCACTCGATTCGCTTGACAAGGATGGCGATACGCTTTCCTATTCTGCGGCGCTGGCGAATGGCAATATCCTTCCTGGATGGATCAAAATCAATCGCTTTCAGATTGTACTGAGTCCTACTTCAACCGAGTGGGATGAAATCAAGTTCATGCTCAACGTTCGTAAGAAATACGGAACAGGAGTCTATGCCTTGCCATCCGACTCGGTGGCGATCTATACGAGATTCAATCAGACCAGTGCCATCAAAGGCCGACATGTCGGTGGGTCAACCATTTCCTTTTCAAACGTTCGCGATCGAATGGAAATCATGACAGGAAGTGATGCCGCGAGGGTCGAACTATTGAGTATTGATGGCCGAATTTTGGTTTTGCTCTCCCTATCACCAAAAGCAAAGGCATTGATTGATCTTTCTCGAGTACCCCGTCTTGTCTATCTGCGGCTTATCGAGGGGAGCCGCACCTCCATAACCCCTCTTTATATCCCTCACTAAAGGAAATCAAAGCAAAATGCAACATTCTTATTTAACCACATTGTTTTTGTGCTTGGTTGGAGCCGTTCAGGCCGATCTTGCCATCGCCAGGTCCCAACGCACCTTCCATCAGGAAGCAGGAAGGCCGGTCATGGCCGACTTGCTAGTTGCGTACCAAGATCCACAGGCAGGCTTGTTTGCTTCGCAAACAGACCTTGAAGCCTTCCTAAAGGAACTGATCATCAAGACTTCCAAAGAATTGTATCGGGCCAGTGGAAGTGCTGTACAGCTTGGGAAGGTCACGATCGTACCAGCTTCGATCAAGTCTGATCCGGACATCTTGATTTTGGCCGATCCATCCGGTCAGAATGGCAGTCCATGCCCCGCTTCAATCCAAATGAACGAGGAAACGGCAACGGCTGTTTGTGGAGACGCGTCAACGGGTGGTTATGTGGGAACCAAGTGGTGGGAAGCGACGAAAGAATTGGTACTGTCCGACAACACGAAGATCACCGTTTTTGACAAGGGGGACGACAAAGACAAGGAAGGCGCTCGCGTCACGGTCAGCTGGAAGACGTTGAAGGATTTCGGGCAGTTTGTGCTTGTGCACGAGCTTGGACACTACCTATTCTCTATGCGTGACGAATACGAAGCGTCCTACTTCACGACGACCAAGGCCTATGAAGATGCTTTGAGTGTCGATCCGAAAACGACGGCAAAGACCGGCGGAACAGCATTGGCCACAGCTTCACCGCCAACAACAAATTGGACACTTCTGAATTCGTTTGTTGGGTATCCCATGGGTTTGGTTTCGGCGTACAAAGTTGACGGAAAAAAGCTTTTCTCGCCATATGCGACAAGCATAACTGGAACACCGACTCCAGATGCGGATGAAGTAAATCATGACGGGGATGGTTCGATTGTGCGCGCGGTTGCCGAACAATATGCAACAATGGCAACTCGTACAGTCGCTGGCTGGGATGAAAATCGCACCATCAGGTATGGTGGACTTTGGTCTCTGGAAACGTCCATCCGAACAGGGCTTGGTGCAAACTACAGTCTTCCAAAAACGGGCGCGCTTCCCGCCTACGACCCGCTGCAGGAACAGAATATTTTGGTTCTAACTTCTGGCCAGCACAACGTATTCCTCTACGATGTCT
The DNA here is from genome assembly GCA_903825275.1 of uncultured Fibrobacterota bacterium. Classification (GTDB taxonomy): domain Bacteria; phylum Fibrobacterota; class Fibrobacteria; order UBA5070; family UBA5070; genus UBA5070. The sequence continues at coordinate 6,562 of CAIKAA010000103.1, forward strand.
CTTGGAGCATGACGTTCCCCGTTTCGGGTTCGAATCCAGCCGGTTTGGTGAGGCGCGACATCGCGATCGACATGTTCGGACGCTTGACCCACGATGAACTGCTAGCAAACGAAGTTCGCTACCCGGCTTACGCAACGTTCGATTTTATCTCCTTCGCGGATCAGATCCGCGAACCTTTTGGACCGGCCCCCACTCTGGCCGACATGAAATTGAAAACGGCTTCCCAATCCCGTGAAGGACTGATCTTCAAGAGTTCAACCGATGCGAACGGCGACTTGATGCCCCCGGCAGAATGGGAGATCACCAACTTGACGGGTGGACTTGCGGCGGCGGATGCAAAATTCCTGGCGAACACCAGCAATCCGGTCCAACGCAATGTGATTTTGATTTCCGATGGCGACCATTGCCAGCCCCATGATCCAGACAATGTATTTACGGGAGATGAATCGAAAGGCAAAGGCTATCGGCTGTTTTTGATCTCCCTGGATACCAAGCTTTCGACCAACGATCAATATGGGCATGATGGCTTTGGAGACAAGATGTCGCGCCTCGCGACCCAAAGTTTGGGGCCTGATGGTTATCCTGGTGAATGTTTCTTTGCGGATGGCTACACGGCCCATGCCGACTTGACCGCAGCGGCAAATACGATTGTCAACAAGATCGCGGGTTTCGATGTGAAATCTTTCCCCGCAACCGACCTTTACGCAGATGCAGCAGGAGGTGGGCGATTTTACAGCTTGGCTCCCGATGCCAACCAAAAGCGCGCGCAATTTGCCATCTCCTGGGTAGGTGATATTGCTCCGACCGTGATGCTGAGCATCCCTCCGAATGGAACGAGCACACCCGAGGGAAATTACCCAGGAATCGGATTCCGGAAAGAGCGGAACTTCAAGTCGTTTGATCTCGACCTGACCAAGTTCCCCGTGGGCACTTGGACCTTTAAGGTGAGTGCGCCCAATGCGTTCGCGCCGGTCAAAATCTTCCCGAGTGTGGCAACGAAGAGCACGACCCTACAAGTCGCCGTTTCTGTCGACCCAAAGAGCCTTTATTCAACCGGAAAACTGCCAGTTTCTGTCACCGTACAGGACAAGCTCCCCATTCAGGGATTGCAGGTGACCGCGACGCTGGTGAATCGTGCCACCGGAGTCAATGTGGCTTTCCCCTTGAATTGGACTGGCTCAACCTATTCCGGCATCTTGTCTGGCAATCTCCAGGCAGGCTTGAACGATTTGAATGTTTCGGTTGTCCATCCCCGAAATGGCAAGGTCTTCTACGCACCACTTGAAAATCGGATCCCCGACAACAAAAAGACGCCCTATCCTGTTTTCGCGACTCGGGAGCAATCGCAGCAAATTTTTGTGCCAGGCATGTCCGAGCTTCGTGGCATCACTGGGCTTGAGGCTTGGACCATCAACACCAATCCGCGCAATGCCCAAGGAACCTCACTCAAGCTGTTCCTCAAGAACAACACCAGTCAGACGTTTACTGGCCTCAAGGCACGTTACTTTTTCAGCGTTTCGGAATACCCCAATGGAGTCCCCGGGTTCAATCGGGGGTATTTGCCACAATCAAAGGTGACTGTGGGGAATGTTGATAAACGGCCTGGGTTGTCGTATGTGGAATACTCTTTCGCAGGGGTCACCTTGTTGCCAGGCCAGTCGACAAGCTTTGGTACAAATGGCGGTGAAGATGGATCTGTCATCGAAGCCAACTGGAGTTCTGCGGCTTCCTGGAACTCGGCAAATGACTGGTCGGCGAAAGGGTTGTCGACAACGTGGGCACCCAACACCTATGTGAACATCTATGATGTGAACGGAAACTTGCTGGTGGGCAATCCTGATTTGGAGGATGGCTCGAAGTACGGAAATGCCAGCCCTCTCGTGACCATCACAAATTCCGACCTGATGGCAGCAGGTACGCCCGTGTTGTTTACCGCTCAAGCCATGGATCCAGAAGGAGATTCCCTGAGTTATGGTTGGACCGTTGACGGAGTCCTTCAACCTGTTGCCGTTTCGTCGAAGTTGACGTACAACTTTGCCACGGCGGGGACTCATGCCGTCAGCGTCAGGGTGACCGACAACGGTGGCAGTTCTCCAACGAACGTGACAAAAATGGTGGTGATTCAACCGGCATCTGGTGCTTGTACGGATATCAACACCGCGGTTATCGGTGCAGCCAGTGCCGGCAAGAATCTGAACTTGAAGGCTGGGGCGAATTGTTTCACGATCCAAGCTTCCCAGCTGCCCCGTGACTGGAAATGGAAAAATGTCCAGTTCCAATTGAACAGCGAGACCGGGATTCCCTTGAATGGCATTTCTGTCGCGGGAGTCCCCACAGGTACATCCACAAATCTGTCCGGATATTCCCAATCTGTCTTGTTTGCCGATCCTGGGCAAACCAAGAATCTGTACTTCAAGGTTCAAACAACAGCGGCTCGTACGGTTCGTTCCAACTGGTGGCTGATCCATTGATCTAGGTGAATCCTTGGTCGCGTCTTCCCTCCTCCCAAACTGGGGGGAGGGCCTTTGTGTTCCATGAGCTTTGACTCTCAAAAGAGGATGATTGGCAAGATGAACCCACACAAATTATGGATCTATTCGGTGACATTTGTCTTCACCTTGGCTTGGTCAAAAGAGGTCACCCACACGGTGGTGATTCGCGACCAGATCCATGGGATCTCCACCGAGAAGGTGGTCACCGGCAAGCTTTTTGATAGCTCCATCGGGTCCTGGGTCGGATCAAGACCTGCCGTGCGGGGGCTGCCAACACCCAAGTACGACGAGGATCGACCACCCGTGGTGAATCGGAAACCGCTGAGCCCACTTCAACAAGAATTAGGGTGGCCCGGACGCATCGCGGTTCGGTTGGATTTTCCAGATCCATGGGCCTCGCCAATCACCGACGCCGATCTGTGGCCCCATTGCTCCGGGTCATTGATCGGTCCGCGTCATGTTTTGACGGCAGCGCACTGTGTGGTGCTTCCCTCACCAAGTTCGACGATCCAAGAATGGTGGGAATTTGATTCTTTGTACGTCCGCCCTGGCTACAACCTTGGGAAAGATGTGCCAGGATTTGATCGAGTCCAGGTGGTAAAAGCAATTGTCTCGAAAAGTCTTTTCGCAGATGGCACCCCCTATGAGGGAGACAACGATTGGGCAGTTTTGGAATTGGGGCGAGATGTGGGGACGGAACTTGGCTGGGCCAGAGTTGCGCCCATCGATGTCAAGGTTCCCGAAAAGCAAATGCACATGATGGGATACCCAATCATTCCCGAGAAGTGTCGTCCGGGGATCTTCTGCGATCCGACCTCTAAGCGAGATACACTTTGTCATTCCTGGGGGCATTTGAGTTACAAACCAAATGCGGGTCATTACCGGGAATGGTACCCCTCGGTTCCTGCCTGGGATGGAGAAAGTGGATCGGGTGTGTTTGAATGCTCCGACGACTCTTGTGTTGCGGGGAAGATCCATGTGATCGGGACCCGGTGGTCGGGGTTGGCCATCAGCCAAATCGATAGTGTGATTTCCGGCATCATTTGTGCGCTGATCAAGGACGATGTGAAGATTCCCTCCGCGGTGATGGCTCCTGTGGCGCAGCCAGAGCTGGCATTGCGTAGGGAAGGCGTTTTCTTATACGCCACATCCGACCTTGACGGCGAATGGCAGATTCTGTCTATTGATGGCCGCGCCATCACCGCCCCCAGCTTTGGCCGCACCCTTTCCATTTCCACCGAGCACCTTCCGCGCGGTGTTGCGGTGATCGTGTTTCACGCTCCTGGGCAGGCACCGGTGACGCGACGGTGGACGTCGCCGTAAATTCTATCCTTGATGACTTGAAAAGGTGTTGGTTTACAGGATCTGTGCTGCGGCGAGCGCTCCTGTTGGTGTCCTGCTTGACCACGACTTGGATTGCCTTGCGGGCTACCCTACCTTCTCCCATCGTCCCCTGTGTTTTTTCCACCGCGGCGTTTGATCGCGACGGAATCCTGCTGGGAGCCTCGGCGGGCGGCGATGGGCAATGGCGTTTTCCCAGCGGGGATTCGGTCCCTTGGCGTTTTGCCCAAGCCATCCAAGCCGCCGAAGACCATCGATTTCGCTGGCACCTGGGGGTCGATCCTGTCGCGGTGATCCGGGCGATGCGGCACAATGTTTCCCATTCCACTAGCCGCCAGGGCGCCTCGACGCTCTCGATGCAACTCGCCCGCCTTTCCCGCAAGGCCCGAGGCGCTTCTGCTCACCGAGGCTGGATGGCCAAAGCCTTGGAAGTCTGGCTTGCCGTGCGTTTGGAGCTGACCCTCTCCAAATCCCGCATTTTGGCCCAATATTGTGCCCACGCCCCCTTTGGCGGAAACGTGGTGGGACTGGAGGCGGCAAGCTGGCGATGGTTCGGCAAAAGTCCGAAAGATTTGTCGTGGGGGGAAGCCGCCGCCCTGGCGGCCATTCCCAAGGCACCCCACCGCTTGCGGCCTCAGGGAGATGTCGATGGTCTCCGGGCCCGCCGCGACCAGATTCTTTCCACCCTGTTGGCCAAGGGGACGATCGACTCCCTGACTTGGTCCCTGGCCCGGTCCGAACCTCTCCCCGGACTCCCGCACCGACTTCCCCGCGAAACCCCGCACCTTTTGGAACGGTTGAAAAGCCAAGCAAGCGGGGTGCGTTGGGCGACGGGGATCGATCTGAATCTGCAACGATCGCTGACCCACCTCGTTCACGAGCACCAACAAGAGCTTTTGTCCCAAGGCATCCACGGGATGGCTTTGATTGTGTGCGAATTGCCGGCCGACGGCTCGGCCCCCGTGGTGCGCGCCTGGATCGGGGGAGAATCCATCGGCCCGTTCCAAAGCGAGGTCGACCTAGCCCTGGCACCTCGATCGACAGGGAGCGTCCTCAAACCGTTTCTGTACGGGATGTTGTTGGACCAAGGGCGGATTTTGCCCAAACAATGGCTGTTGGACATTCCCACGCGCTACGGCGATTTCCGTCCCCAAAACGCCTCGGGAACTTGGGAAGGGCTGGTTCCCGCCAACGAAGCCTTGGCGCGTTCCCTGAACATTCCCTGGATTCGCCAGTTGCGCGAGCTGGGGGTTGGCCCCTTCCATGAGTTTCTGCGTCAAGCAGGGCTTTGGCACTTGTTTCGCCCCCCCGACGATTACGGTCTGGCTCTGGGGTTGGGCGCCGGGGAAGCCTCGCTTGCCGAGATGGTCGCGCTCTATTGCGCCCTGGGATCGAACGGGCTGGCCCGACCTTTGGAACTAGCCAGATCGCCCGATGGATTGCGCTCCCAGATCGCCGGCCCTCCCTCGGGTGGCACCGCCTCGGGGAACATGATCGCCGCCCATCGCGCTTTCTTGGCGGGTGGCCTGGGAGGCGGACACAATCGTCAAATTCTATCCCCAGGCGCAGCGTGGCTGGTCTTGGACGCCTTGCGACTAGGGGGGCGTACCGAAGAAGAAGCCAGTTGGAAAGCCTGGGCGGGCAGCCGACCGGTGGCCTGGAAGACCGGCACCAGCTTTGGACACCGCGACGCTTGGGCGATTGGCGTTACGCCGCGCTGGGTGGTGGGGGTCTGGGTGGGAAACCCCATGGGCGATGGCCGCCCCCATTTATGGGGATCGACCGCCGCCGCCCCCGTGATGTTCCGGGCCCTGCCATTGTTGCCCACCGACCACCGCTCTTGGTTCCCCGGCCCGTCCGACTTGGTGGGTGTGGAAGTCTGCCCCGACACCCACTGGAAGCGATCGACGCTTTGTCCCGCGGGCTCGATCGAGCTAGCTCCAGCGGCGGCTCGTTCGGCCCCAGCCGACCCCTATCACCAAGTCTTTCACCTAGATCCGGAGGGAAATCAGGTGGACACCCGGTGCCAGCCGAGTTCCTTGCAACATTTGGACACCCTGCTGGTTCCCCCGCCTGGGGCCTCTAGTTATTTCTCGCTTGTCCATCCCGGACGGCTACCGGCACTCCCGATTCCCCGAAAAGATTGCCTGGATCTTCAAAAAACCGGCAACCTGGAAATTTTGCTTCCCGAGGACGGCTCGACCCTCACCTTGCCCCTGGACTTGAACGGCGAGCCCCAAAAGCTGGTGGCGGAAATTCGCCACCGCCTACCAGATGCTGTGGTCCGATGCTTCCTTGACCAACTAGATCTAGGAAACAACGACCGATTTCGATCTTGGGCGATGCGCCCCCCAGCTGGACTTCATGTCCTGACCTGTACGGATGACCAAGGCGAAACCAGTCACTCCAGGTTCCAGATTGTGATCTCGAACACGAGATCTGCACAAACTCCTTTGCCAGGACCCATAAAAATGGGCACAATGGGCCACCAGTGATACGCCAGGACAACTACTACTGCAAACATTGCGGGAAGACCGTTCCGCCAGAAGGCGTTTACTGCAAGAACTGCGGTTTGCCGATGGGCCCGTCGTTTCGGGAAGAA
>CAIKAA010000104.1 GCA_903825275.1 uncultured Fibrobacterota bacterium
CAGCGGTTCGCTCGCCCACACGAAGAGGGAATCCTTGCCAGTCCCCGATTCGTCGTACTTCAAATAGGCGGAGTCGGCGACGGGAGCGATCCCGTCGATCGCCTTGATGGGATTGACAATGGCAAGCCCCGTGGGCAATGTATTGACAACCCCCATGCTATCCGTTCGTTGCCCTGCAGGAATCTGGGTGCGTTCTCCCCAGGCTTTACCTGCAAGCGAAGCGACCACAATGGAATCGGAAACGCGGCGAACTTGTGCCGAGGTGGGTTGGACAGAATCCCTGGCCCCGGCGGCGTTAAACCACACCAAGTGGTAAGCAGGATTGTCGGCAAAGATCGGACCTGGGGCCACCAGGCGGATCGAATCGGCCACGCCGTCCCCATCGGCATCGAAGACAGTTCCTGTCACAATCACCGATCCGAACTTCTTCGTAAAGGAAACGGAGAATAGCGAATCGCCTAGACGCGACTCGATGCGCACGGTGTAAATGCCGGGCCAGCTCAAGGCAGGATGCAGTTTGAGTTTGTTCGAATCGAGCTCGATCGTGCCGTTCCTGTAGGAAAGGAGTCCGCCGTACACGGAGGTGTCGGTGGTGTAGATGTTTTCAAGACCCGATCCATCCGGCCCGACAAAAATCATGCGACCGCTGGATAATTCCCAAGGAAGTGACTTTCCACTGGTCAGATCAGCGCAGGTAGGCACGTAGTTCGTGCTCTTTTGGCCTTCAATGGGGACGATGATCTTGCCATTGACGATTTGGGGAATGGCCCGGTACTTCCACGACGGCTGCAAGTCCATGGTGGTTCGGATTCGGATGGTGGAACCGTTCGTCTGCCGCTCGCAATAGAAGATATCGAACGGATACACGCTGCCGTCCCGCAGACGCAATTTGTCCAGATTCACCGAATCGGCCACCGCCGCATGGGTGCCACCCAAGTCCACGGCGAGCTTGTTGTTGATGAAGACCCAGACATCGTCGTCGCCTTTGAACTGGAATTTTAGGCCCGGAGTGTATTCAAACGCCGCATGGCCGTGCAAACAGAACAGGAAGTTGTGTGAGGCAACCGGTGTTCCCCCCATCAACGGAGAATATCCTCGGCGATCCGTGATGGTGTCGAGAGGGAAAAAACTCTGGTTGTTGTAGTTGTAATACCCGCTGTCAGCCGGACTTCGAGCCAAGGGCAATTCGATGCAAGAGTGACCGACCTGAATCCCGGGGACTGCTGCAGCCAAAGCTGTGGTGTCAAACCAATTTCCGGGGTTCGACCGCCCGTTGTTCACCGCATCGGCAATCCCGCCTTTTTGGAAACCGGAGTCGCGACCGGTCCAGACTGGCAGACCTTCGGCGCTCAGGTTCGGCATCACCATGCCCTTGGCCAAGCCAGAACTTCGCGCGCCAGCACCGTCGGCGGTTCCACCAACCTGAAAGGCCCCGTTTTCCCCAGGAAGGATCACGGTGGGAAGGGTGCGGCCTTTGAAATCAAACGCCTCCATCACCAATTTAAGGGTATCAGTGGAGCAGTCCTTCACCACGGGAGTCAAGGTCGCCACAGCCGGAATCCGGTTATTCAGGGCATCACGGGTCTGGATCCAAACCTCGTTTTTGGCATTGATCATCGCAGGAGGAATGTCCACCCAGTTCCCCCTCACCCGGAATTGGACTCCCGTCGAACCGTAGGTGGAATCTTCAAAGGAATGCCCGATCAAAACCCGTTTCGGGGCGCCATAAACAGGGTAGGAATACCAACCACAACTTTGGGTCGGCCGCATCACATGTTGGTTTTGGTCATCTTCCCACAACAACCTGGGCGATCCCGGTTTCCAGGGATTTTGGACAAAGATCGTGTAGGATGGCTTGGGAAGCACCCCATGTCCGACCACCAATCCGTCCCCGGCTTCCGAGGGGACGAAGTAATAGCCACCCGCGATGGGAGCGATCACAAAGGGCTTTACCCCGGCTTTTTCCACCCCGAGGGAATCGAAGTAGCTGGAGCTGCCCGCAGATTTCTTGAAGCGGATCGTTCCGGCGGGAAGGGGTTGGTTGGGAAGGTACCGAAGATCGGCGACCAGCCATTCGGGATTGGAGCTCGGGTAGAGGGGGATATTTTGGCCATTGAATTCGACCACCGGGTCGCTTCCCGGCCAGGGGTTCCGCAAATAGACCTGGGCATAACGCACACTGAAGGGGTTGTATCCGGTGCACTGCATTGTGGCGTCGTTGGGCGTTTGGCCAGGAGGTGCAGCAGGAGTCCCCCACCGGATCCAGACCGTGTCTTGGGGAACCGCATCCACACAGTTGTCGATGTTGCCCGGCCCGTTTTGGCGAACGTTGAGGACATTGGTCTCGCTGTTGCCGTTGGTCGTGTAGAGCTTGGGTCCGCGGTAGGTGGCGGTGTCGGGGAACACGTAGAACTTAGGGATAGCGGCTCCCAGGGGAACCGTCACGTTCTGCCGGGTCCGCAAGTTCTGGTAGCTGAACGAGACGACTGTATCGGGGAAATGAATAGTGTCCCCCATCGAAACATGGTAGTCCGAGTCGTTTTGGTACCACCCGCGGGTGTACAGGGTGTTCAAGCGAATCCGGCCATCGGCGTAATTGTCGGCGTTGAATTGGGGGAGGGCATACCACCAGCCGTATCGTTCGGTGTCGTAGGCGTTGGTGAGCACGGGCACGGGGTTCGGCCCAGCGAGATAATTCACGTCATTCGTTGGCTGGTACAGGTGCAAGCCGATGATGGTGTCGGTTTGGCGGGGGCCCATTTGCCCGAAATAGTCCACCATGAACATCAGGGTCTTGTCGGCTCGGACCGGAAGGGAGGCCGTCAGAAGGAATGCGGCAGCCAAAAGCCCCGCTCGGCGGCAAAAAGGATTAAAAACTGGACGACAAGACATGACAGCCCCCTATTTCGGGTGGAAACCAGACGAACCAATTGAAAGTAGAACCGACAAGGGGCTACGCGAAGCCGGTTTCCGAGGGAATGCTTCATCTTCCGTGCTCCTGCTGTGAACAGTCGGATTTAAACAAAGTCTCAACCATGACCTCTTGAACAAGATTTCGCTGCGCAATCTGGGACGACGGGAGGAGGAAAACCTGGAAACCTGGACGTCAATTTCTGTCCCGGCCAATTGGATTCAATCCCTTCCGGTCAGAGGTACGATGGCAACGAGTTGGTTTGTTACTCCAACAAGCGCAGTTTTCAGGCCCCTAGGTTGAGAATCTGGTCCTTGCCCATTTTCTTATTTGAAGTAACATTGATTCTAATGATGATCCTCCTACCTGAAAGGCACTCTACCAAAGCAAGCTTTATGGCTCGCCATCTTTCCAGCAACGACCATGAAGGATATCGTCCACCCATGGTCGTTGCCTATTCATCGTTTTTTAACGACTGTATCACGGAATGTCTTGGCATCCGCTCTCCCTCCTGACGGATTGAATTCCCGAAAGTCTAGACTTTTCGATGGACAACCCCAAGTTGATCTGGTGGTGAATACCCCATGGGCGTGGTCTGGGATAGCCCTCGTGATGCAATGGAATTCTTATTCTGGAAACCCTTTCAATAGGAAAGTGCCCCCAGGCGGGCTCGTTCACCGCTACCAGGAATCCCAAATTCAGATTGCCCTTCCGGAACCCGGCTCCCTACCTTTTGAATTTAGCGTAAAAACTTATATCCACAAAAATGTCTAAGCATATCCTCTTTACCAGTCTATTGCTGATATGCTTTTCCTGTGGCCTAGAAGGCGCCTTTAAACCGACCTGCGATACCAGCGGACAGCCCAATAACGACGGATACATATTTTTAGGATATTCAGCTGGATCGCTAAACAAGCCGAATGTAGATGTCAAAATAAAGAATAATCTCGGCGATTCGCTGATGATCAATTGGACTCCTATACATGA
>CAIKAA010000105.1 GCA_903825275.1 uncultured Fibrobacterota bacterium
ACCCCAACTGGCCGCTTTCAACCGAATTCAGGGTGGCCGGATTGAGCCGAATCGGGTGGCCGCTTTCAGCCGAATCGCCTGGCCGGATTGAGCCGAATTTTGCACGCAAGGAGCTGTGACGACATCGGAGAATTGGAATCAAATGGGAACCGGTGGCAAAGTGCTATCCGTAACTGGATTGGACCTGCCGTTTTTGCTTGAATGTGGAGCGCCATTACTCGCAAGTGCGCTCTCTCGAAATGCTTCAGATGCAACAAGAGTTGCGAAGCTTGGTATGGAAATTGGTGAAAACGCTGGCCAGAAATGGGAGGCGCCAGCTTTGTCATTGAATCGGCATGGCCAATTGACGAATGGGTTATACACTCTTGACCAGGCTGGAATGTTGCCGCATCAAACCGGATCATTGATTGCAGGAAAGAGTCAATGGTTGTCGACTGTGAATGCAGATAAGGCTGTGCTGGACGCAGCCGCATATGCGGATCAATTCGACTTATGGATTGGTCCAAAAGCAAAGGTGCCAGCAAATATGCTTCTCGGTCCGCATGGAGAATCCGACTTACTTACAGATTGGGTAACTATCCTTCGTTCAAAAATAGGCTTTGTGCATGGATTTCCATCCTTGCCACCCTCACAATGATTGATATATCTCAAATCCTTATTCGGTCAGCTTCTCAAGAGCAGGAGGTGACTGTTCTAAAGTCTATTTTCAAAAAGCTGTTGCGAAGGTTTCCAAGTTCGAGAATTGATTGGGATTCCGGAGACGGAGAAGAATGGGCTAGATGCATTCTTGGCAAAGAATGCGTCGCTTATGTTAGAGCAAAATCTGGTGTGTTTATTGTTGTACCGGTGAAAAATTTTGATGATCAATTTGGCAAGAATTTTAATGTGGAAATTGTCGTAGTTCCATCGATGGGAGATTCCTGCTTGAGAGCTGAAAGCTCTGTAGTCGTAGCTTTTGCCGGTCGCGAAGTTTCGGATAATATTGATTACGATTCCTTTTGCGCAGACGATCTCTATTGGGCTACGGTTTGATCCCCCCAATTGATGCTCTTCCTTGTGCCCCGTTGTTTCGGGGTCACAAGGGAAGGCGCAGATTAGGGGACGATTGGCGCTTTGTGTCGGATTCTGACATGTGGTGTTGCTCGGCACCAAAGGTGCCCCGATGGTTTCGTAATGCCGCATCAGTCGATACAACAAGCTTCCGGCTGGCCAAGGTTGGCACCATAGGTGCCCCGCAGCCAATCTTAAACTAAAGCGGTCGACCAGGCGCAGGGACCACTCACCGCAGCGCTCGGGCAACGACTGTCGCTGATCATTAACTGGTGGCTAAGATTCCGACATAGGGATGCAAGTTGCCGTTGGCTGAGTGCCCGCTGGAAGCGGGTTTATCGAAGCCAACGGCCGTCAATCCGAAGTACTCGTTTCAATCTTTGACGTTGAATTCGATTGTTTCAAGGAGGCAAGCGAGGCAGATCGCTCGCAGGATGCAGAAAACCGTTTCCCGTAAGAGGTGGTCTCGGCGACGACAGAAAATGTCGCTGTGGTTTTGAGAACGGGATTACCTTGATGGCATTATGGCAAAACCCGCGTCAAAGAAGAGTGAAGATCTCAGCGTCGATCAGGCGATCAAAGATCTGATTACGGATTTCCCGAAGGATTCGTGGCAATTTCTGCTTCCCGACATGGCCGAGAAATACGGGGACCCCATCGCCTGGAAGGTCGAGAGCGCCCAGGCCCGCAAAACCGACTACCGCAAGAAGGGTTTTGTGATGGATGTGCCGATTTCGTACACCTTCCAAGGTGGCGAATCGGTGACGATGGTGGTCTTGTTTGAGCATTGGTCGACCACTAGGTCGGTCGATATTCTTCGGACTGCCCGCTACGTGCTGGATTTGATGGTGCGTTTTCCGGGTCAACAGATCATCCCGGTGGCGGTGGTGACAGACAGTGAGCCCGGCCCGGTCCCCGAACGCATCCGCTTGGGCAATCCGATGGGAGGCGAGCCGTTTCTGACCTTCTACCAACGAGTCCACAAGACGGTCGAGGAAGACCTCCAGAAGTGGCGTGACAAGGCCAATGTGATCGCCGGAGGCTTGTTTACCCTACTCAAGGGGGATGAGTCCAAGTCGGAAAAGGCGGCTTTGGGCATGGATTGCCTGGGAAAAGCGAGCTTGAGCTTGGAAGACCAGACGAAGATTACCGCGCTGCTCTTCCGAGTGGGTAAATTAACCGAAGAAGAAGAGAGGGAAACCATGGCCACCAGAATCAAACTGCCGGAACCGAAAATCTTCAATGAGTTGAGAACCGAAGGTCGGCTGGAAGGCCGGCTGGAGGGCAAATTGGAAGGCAAGCTGGAAGATGCCCGCAAAATGCTGGAGCACGGCATTCCTTGGGACGTCATCACGGATGTGACGAAAATCAAGCCTGCCGATTTGCAGCCCTAGCCGACTCGGCGACTTGTCGGAGCCATTTCCAAAGGGCCCCAAAGCTGCATGAAATAGGGTGCCCTATTCTCCAAGTGGGATCGGGGCACTTTCGTTTGTGTTCGACCGATTCAGCCACCTAGCTGTCCCCTCCCGAATTTTGATCCCAGCGTCGACCGAATTCACGTTCTCCTGGAAACAGTCTGAGTTCGGCTGATTCTCGCCATAAGACCGTTTTCTTAAAAGGCATTCCGTCGTACCAACCAGACACCCGCAACTCTCCGCGATGGAGAGCAATCCGTCGATCGTCGCCCCTACGCCCACGCCGCAATGGGGAGCAAGACCCTTCCGTAGCCGATCCCCAGTCGACCTCCGCCCCCTCGATGGGCACAATCACCCTATCCCAGCGTGGCGCCCCGTGCCCGCACAAGCTGGAAAGTCCGTTTCGCGACCTTCTCCACCGATCTCCCTGCAAATCTCCAACTCTGCCGCCCGCAATCCTTCCTTCCCGCCCAGCGTGGCGCGCTTCGCGCCCGCGGAAGTCGGCACGCTCCATCGTCCCCTCCCAGCGTGGCGCGCCTTCGCGCCCGCAAACCCGTAAACCCCAAAGCCGCCAGAAAAGCTGATCGAGCGAGCGGGATGCAGACGACTCGACGAGCCCCCGCAGCCGTACGTGTTCGGTACGGCAAGCGGGGCGAGGAGGGGAGTATGCGCCCGCGCAGCCGATCAGCGATGCAGGCCCGTCCAGTCGTGGTGGTAGACCCCCGGCTTGTCGACCCGTTCAAACGTGTGGGACCCGAAATAGTCTCGTTGGGCTTGGAGCAGGTTGGCGCTCACTCGGGCCGAGCGGTAGCCATCGTAGTAGGAAAGCGCCGAAGCAAAGGCCGGGACCGGCACTCCCATCCGGACGGCTTCCCCAACCACCTTGCGCCATCCGGTCTGGCACTGGGCCAACTTGGCCGCAAAGACATCGGCGACCAGCAGATTGGCGAGGTTCGCGTCTTTCTGGTAGGCTTCATAAATGTCGTCCAAGAAGCGAGCCCGGATGATGCATCCCCCGCGCCACAAAAGAGCCGTGCGACCCAAATCAAGTTCCCAGTGGTAATGCTCGCTGGCCGATCGGAGCAGTTGGAAGCCTTGGGCGTAGGAGCAAATCTTGGAGGCGTACAGGGCATCGCGCACAGCGGCGATGAAGGCAGACTTGTCTCCGTCGAACTTCACGGCGCCGGGTCCTGCCAAGATGCTGGACGCCGCGACGCGATTGGCTTTTTGGGCGCTCAAGCTACGGGCAAAAACGGCCTCGACCAGGGTCGGGGCGGGGGCGCCGAATTCCAGGGCGCTTTGTCCGGTCCAGGCGCCGGTGCCTTTTTGGCCGGCCTTGTCCAGGATTACATCCACGAACGGTTTGCCCGTGTCGGGGTCCAAGGTCGCCAAGATGTTGGTGGTGATTTCGATGAGAAAGCTATCGAGATCGCCGTGGTTCCATTCCGCGAAGATCTGCGACATTTCTTGAGCAGACAGCCCCAGCACTCCCGAGAGCAGGGCATAGGCCTCGCAAATCAATTGCATGTCGCCGTACTCGATCCCGTTGTGGACCATCTTGACGTAGTGACCGGCCCCATCGGGTCCCACGAAGGCGCAGCAGGGAATGTCGGCGTTGGCGCCCACCTTGGCGGAAATGGCGGTGAAGATGGGTTCCACCTCGGCCCAGGCTTCGCGCGTTCCGCCCGGCATGATGGAAGGGCCGCGCAAGGCACCTTCCTCGCCGCCCGAAACGCCAACTCCCAAAAACCGCAGGCCTTTGGATTCCAAAGATTGGGTCCGGCGGATCGTGTCGGTCCAAAGGCTGTTGCCACCGTCGATCAAGATGTCGCCTGGTGCCAAGTGGGGAATCAATTCCTCGATCACGGCATCCACAGCAGTTCCCGCTTTGACCATGATCATGATCTTGCGAGGGTGCTTTAAAGAATTGACAAATTCTGGGATGGAGTGCGCGCCCAGAAGACGTTTGCCTTTTCCGCGACCCTTGATCAACTCGTCGACTTTGGAGGTGGTGCGGTTGTAGATGGCTACGGTGAATCCACGGCTTTCCATGTTCAACACCAAATTCTCGCCCATCACGGCGAGTCCAATCAAACCTATATCGGCGCTCATCGCGTTCCTTTCCTGCTTGTGCAGCGTTTCCCGGCTCGATCCAAAATACGATGCTCGGACCGATCGGGAAGAGTGGATCCAAAAGCCGAATACACAATCTGGTATTCAAATTTTTGGGTAGTCCGCATTTGATCCCATCTGTTTCTCGATCCAAGCGACCAGGGCGGGGTAAGTTTCCGTTTCCAGGGCATGTGCTGCCAGGGTTCGAGCCCGCACCGGATCGAGGTTCCAAAGCGAACGCAACAGAACCTTGAGAACTTTGTGGCGACCCGCGCGACGCAGAGGCGTTTTGGTGAAAAGGGATTGGAAGCCCCCGCCTGGCTTGCACAGCTCGACCCATTCCTCCCAGGTGGAGGGCCATCGATCTGGTAAGACGTTTTCTGTCAAACTCTTGCGGTTCCATGGGCAGACTTGCTGGCAAATGTCGCAGCCGAAGACCTCGCCACGGGCGGCCTGGGAAGCCGCATTTTCGGAGGTTTCCCGGTCCTCGATATTCCAGTGGGAAAGGCATTTGCCCGCGTCGATTTTCCCGGGCTCCAAAATGGCCTGGGTGGGACAGGCGTTTAGGCATGCGGTACACGCACCGCAGTGGTCGGGATGCGCTGGAGGAGCCTCGACGCCCTCAAGGGATAGAATCAATCCCCCCAGATGGAAGGCGCTACCACCGCGATCAAGAAGCAAAGTGTTCTTGCCTCGCCACCCCAGTCCGGCAAATACCGCCAATTCGACCTCGGGAAGGTGTTGGTCGTCGCAAAAGCGAAAGGCCTGCAAACCCTCGAATTCCCGCTCCAGATCCGCCTGGATCATTTTGAGCTTGCCGTCCATGCGGTAGTGGTAGTCGCGACCTCGGGCATAACCGGCGACCACAGGGCGACTTCCACGTTCGATGGGTTGGGGGAGGTTGTAGGGAAGTTTTACGACCAGAAACGATTTGGCCCAAGGCCATTCGATCCAGGGGCGGATCCGCGGTTCGAGGCTGTTTGCCAGCCAGGCCATGGACCCGTGAAAACCTTGGTCGATCCAATCGCGAACCTTGGATTCGCGATCCTCGAACCCCACTTTTTCCAGCGGGGCCAAACCCCATTCCAAGCCATGGGATTCCAGGACGCGGGCCACCCGGCCGCGGGTTGCGGAAGGGGTTTCCTCTTTGACAAGATGTGTCATCTAATGCTCAGCGGTTTCGCGACATCCGGTCGGCCAGGCGGATGGCATCGACCAAACTTCCGTCGTCGGCAGATTTGTGCCAGGCAATGTCAAAACCTGTCCCGTGGTCGGGGCTGGTGCGGACAAGGGGAAGCCCTAAGGTGACGTTGACACCGCGCACCTTGCCGCGTTTGAAGTCGAAGGCCAGGGTCTTCATCACGGGGTGTCCCTGGTCGTGGTACAGGCAAGTCACGCCGTCCAGTTGGCCGGCCTTGAGCATGGGGAACACGACGTCGGCGGGCCAGGGGCCAGAGGCGTCGATTCCCTCCTGCTTGGCACGGACGATGGCGGGCTCCACGATCCGGGCCTCTTCGTCGCCAAAAAGCCCGTGTTCCCCTGCGTGGGGATTGAGGCCCGCGACCCCAATGCGCGGGAAGGCAATTCCCGTGCCCACCAAGGCGCGGTGGAGAAGTCGTGTGGTTTGGTAGACAGAATCAGGTGTGATCGCGTTGGCAACGTCCCGCAAGGCGATGTGGGTGGTGGCAAAAGCCGCCCACATCTTTCCATGCACCAAGGTCAGGCAGTGGGAGGTGGCTTTGGAACGCTCGGCGATGTGGCCGGTGTGGCCCGAAAAACCGGGATGGACCAAATCGACCGATTCCTTGGACAGCGGAGCCGTCACCATGGCGCGCGCCATTCCCTCCAAACACCGATCGGTCGCCTCATCCACACAGGCCAAGGCCTGCCCGCCGGCCCAAGACGAGATCTGTCCGGGTTCCAAAATTCCGTCCTGCAATCCGGGAGGAACCAAGCAGGCGATGCCGCTAGCCGGAACCTTGGATCCAGGTAGCCAAAGGACGACAGAATCCGTCAATCCTTCCGAAGCGAGGGCCTTTTCCAGAAGCAAAGGGTCGCCCACTGCGACAAGGTCCAGTCGGCGAAGGGCAGGGCGTGACATGGACTTGGCGACCAAGCGCGGGCCAACTCCGTTGGGGTCGCCCAAAGTGATCAGGATGGGTTGTCTCATGGCATTCCTCAAATGGCCTGCGCAAAGTCGAAGGCAAATTTTTCATCTCCTCGACCAAAGGAATAGTCCAGGCGGATCGAAAGCAGGGTCATCCGAAACCGCAGGCCAGTTCCATACCCGATCTTGGCAATGTCGAGATTGGTGAGGTCCGGGGCTTGGCCTTCGTTCCAAATTCGCGCCCAGTCCAGAAAGCCGACAGCTTGCAAACTCAACGGAAGATCGAAACGCAATTCTCCCGAGCCGCGAAGGTAGCGGGGGCGCAAGGGTTCCAAGGTGGCAACGCCATTTTGGGTGATCGAATCCGGGGACGCCTTCAAGGTTCCGTAGCCATAGGATCGCACGGTTCGCGATCCGCCCAAATAAAAGACTTTGGCGCCGTCCATGGTCGTGGTGTTTAGAAATCGCCCCCCTTCGAGGGCGAAGGCGGTCTTGAAGCGCCAGAACAAGGGTTGATACACCCGAGCGATGGATTGCAGCCAGATGTAGGACGTGTCGCTGGTGAATTGGCCACCCCAACCCAGATTTGAACGCATCGACCATCCCCGGATGGGATCGATGGGGTCGTTGCGAAAGTCCAAACCGCCACCCAAATCGGTTTCGAAACTGTATTGGACCTTGGGGCTGGCGTTCCCATGAGGATACTTGGTGACTCGCTGGGCACCCAGTCCCAGGGAGACGCTCGACCAATCGGAAGGAAGGAAGGAAAAGGTGAACTCGGGAGCCAAACTCAACTCGCGGTAGGAGGTTGTGTCCGCGAGTCCGGTGTCCTGTTTGCCCAGCGTCAATCCCATGTCCAGCGAAACGGGGGTTCCCCAAAGCAATGGCTTGCCCAAACCGATTCGCGCTTGTTGGCGATATTGGGCCATGATCACGGCTAACGAAAGTTCATTCAGCGTTCCCCTGAAATTGCGATGGCGGATCGTGCCGTCGATTCCCCAGCCAAAGGGCTGTTCCCACGAGAGGCCGAAATCCAAGGATCCTGGAATTTTCTCGGCAAGTTCGATGGAAACGGTGGTTTTGGCCGAGTCGTTTCGTCCCGGCCCCCGGGTGAGGCGTGCCATGTTGAACAGGCGCGTCTGGCTGATCATTCGGTTGTACTTGGCTAGGTCTTCGTTGCGAATGGTGTCGCCGGGTTTTACCGGCCAAAGGTCCTCCAATATTTTGGGATTCGTCAGGTGATGTTCTCCTTTGAAGGAGAGCTCCAAGCGTTCGAAGATGGCGACCCGGCCTAGGTTCACGGTCAAATTGACATCGACCCGCGAGGAATCGCGACGGAGTTCGAGGTCGGGTTCTACCGTGGCATCGAGCCAACCGCGATGGCGGTAATACGACTGGGATGCCTGCAACAAGACGCTATTTCGGGAAGGACTGAAGGGGTCACCGGATCGAACCGGAAGATTGGGGGGGATGGGGGGGGACTGCGATCCATCTGGCCCCAGAAAGTCGATCTTTCCAAAATGGTATTGGGGACCTTCGTTGTAATCGACCTTGACCAAAACGCGGTTTTCGGCCGTATCGATTTGGGACATCGTGATGCTGCAATGAGCGTCCAAATTTCCTTCTGACCGCGCGGCGAGCACGACCGCACTGTCGGCCAGCTCCATCCAGGTCTGTTGGCTGTCGCTGGGCTGTTGTGCAAGCCGAGCTGGAGCCGCCAACAAATCCACAATCCGCGAATGCCCCAGTCGACCAGGATTGGGAAGTTCGATCTTGGGTTTGGCACAGGCGATCCCGGCGACCAAAGCAAGACAAGGCAGGAGTTGGAAAGCGGTTCTCACCAGAACTCCCATCGATAGCGAAGCGAATATTGGAAGCCAGTGGAACGCTGGGAGTTCTGGTCGAACTCTTGGTTGGCATCGACTTGGAGGAAAACCCGATTGGTCAACCGCTTGCGAATCTCCTCTTCCTCAATCCACCAGAACGGAATCCGGTACTTGAGGCTCCCCACATAGGCGTCGGAAAGTACCGGAGTGTTGTTGGTGGTGGTGGTCCCGGATTGGGTGAAGGTATGGCGGTAGACGCCGGCAAAATCAAGTTCAGGAGTGATGTGGTACAGTGCCAGCAAACCCAGCTGGTCCCGAACTCCTCCAACCGGGAATTCGGTCAACCCGACAGAATCTGGCAGCCAAATCGCGTCGTCTTTCGATCCGCGCAATTGTTTCATCAAAACCTCGTTGAACCAACCCTTTCCGTAGATGTAGGCGAGGTCGATCGTCCCATCCCGAACCACGTTCCCCCATTTGGTTCCGGCCTGGTTGTTGGGTTGGGGGTAGCAGTCGGTCATCAAGGCGACAAAGGCTCCTACGGTGCCGTCGTCGCTGGGGTCCATGGCGCAATCTTTGGTTCTCAAGGCCGAAAGCCGGGGGTCATCCAAGGTGCCGCGTGAGGAAATGACCAGTTGGCAAAGGGATGCGGAATCCACCAGGGAAGTTTTTTGTTCTTCGGAACAATTCTTCTTCACCATGCGCGATCCCGACAGAGTGAACTTGCCTTGCAAGGGCGGTGAGGTGTTCCAGTCCAATCTCAGGGTATCGAGGGAAAATGTCCGGCTAAGGTAACCGAACCGACCACTATCCGGGCTGGCCTCCACGGAACCGTTGATCAGTGGTGCGTCCGTCGGGCCGGTCACTTGGAGGTCGAATCCGAGCTTGGCAAGCCCCAGGTTGTTCGAAATGCGGATATCGTCCCCGTAGGAGGTCGCTTGCAGGTCCAAGATCAGAGGGGTGCTCGAACTGGTTCCGGAGGAGGCGCGATGCTTGTTTGTGACCAATTGTTGCATCGAATGGAGCAATTCAGTCACCTGGGCGTAATTTTTCGTGAACAAGAGCTTGTCTACCGTGAGATCGCCCGACAATTTCTTCCAGTCCTTGGCTTGAACCAACACCAGATTGGCTTGGGAAACGCCTAAGTCGAGGACCTCGCCCTTGCCTTGGAAGGCTTGGTGCCAAAAAGCATCTCGGACCTTGAGGTGGATTCTTGAATCAGGAGTTGCCGACAAGCCCAGGCTATCGAGTTCCAAACGTTGGCCTGGGCCCAGGTCCAAACGGAACCTCCGGGCCTGACCTGTCAAGGAAATCGCTTTGGATTGGAAATTCCAACTTCCCTTGGCATCGAACCGACCGTTCTTCACCCCGCTCAAGCTGGCTTGGTTGAGGCGAATTTCCTGCGGATCGGCGACGGCCTTGAAACGCAGGTCGAGGGGGTTTCCCTTCAATGCCGTGAGGACACCGCGCTCTCCGCGGGCATTGGCATTCCATTGGAATCCGTCCTCGCCTTTTTGTCCCTGAAAGTTTCCGGTGATCATGAGGTCATTCAACCTGGCTTCGGTTCCGGGAATTTGGGTCGAACCTTCCACTTGAAACGAGGTCTGCAGGTTCTTTTTGTCCTGGAACGATCCCTTGGCCTCTAGCTTGATCACATCGCCCCAGAAGCCGAGCAGTTTGAATTCCGGAGTGGCTTCCCAAAGGTGGGTCGCCGTCAGGTGGAAGGGGGATTTCGATCCGCCAAGAGGAATCCATCCCCCCAGGTGAAGGGTGTCGCGTTCCCCCCACAACAAGAGGTCGGGGAGGGGAATGATTTTGTCCTTGCCCATGATTTGCGGTGACTCCAATCGTGCCGATGCCGACACGCCTTGGTTTCGTTGGGAGAGGAAGTAGCCGTGCAATCTGCCATTCAAGGTGGGAAGCCCAGGCCACAGACCGACAATTTTTGACAGATCGAAGCCTTCGGTTCCCAGTCGCACTGTGTCCAATTTCCAGCCGAGCTCTTGTTGGGAAGTCGCAAGACTTCCCTCGATGCGCGAGCCGCCCACTTCCACGACCAACCGCGGCAGTTGGACCGAAGAATCGTGGATGGAAATCTCGACCTGGGCATGCAGGGAATCGAGACCAGGTTTGGCGCGCAAGCTTGCGCTGACCCATGTGACGGGCTTCCCGATATGGATGGGTGGATAGTGGGACAGTTCGCCATCGAGTCGACCATCAAAGGGGAACGCGAAAGGGAGACGTAGGGGGAGACCTTGGATGGGGAACGCCTGCGCATTGATGCGAACTTTGCCTGTGGTGTGGGCTTCAAGCTGGATGTTCGCGAGGGAATCTTGGGTCGGATGAAGGTTGAAGCGCACCAAACTGTCGGGAATTTGGATGTCTCCACGTCCACTCCAAGTTCTGCCGGAATCGCTGCCCACAATTTGGGAGAAGATCAAATGGGGGCCGGGTCCGATCCACAGTGTGGTCGAAAGACTGTCCAGAGCCACGACCGCCATCCGCGGTTGGCGTGCAGTCACCCGAAACAAAGCTCCCCCCGCCGAATCGTTTCCATGCGCCGATCCAGGAGCCAACATGGAAAGTCCCTTCACCCATCCGACCGCCCAAGGTTCCGCAGGAGCGACTTGGGCGTCGAAATTCCAGTGGAGCCCCTTCCAGACCGCCGACCCATTGATCAGCGTCCCGGCATCGGTGTGGAAGGTGAGTTCCGCCCCTTTGGCGTCGAGACGTTTGACGGTCATTTGGCCATCCAAAGGATGTTCGAAGCCTTGGAGAAACCACCCCAAGCGATCCAACCGGATTTCGCCTTTGGCAGAGGTTTTCCAAAAGGGGCCCATTCGAGGGAGTGGCGCTTGGAAGGCTGCGGACAGGGTTGATTTTCCCAGATAGCTTGCCTCGAGGTCGAGAGTCGCCTCGGTGGAATCGACCAGGGCCGTGATGTCAAAATCCATCCCAGGAAAGAAGACCAAGGAGTCTGTGGAAACCTGCACCTTGGCACCGAAACGGGGGCGGCCATTGCCGGTTTGCGCCCACGCTTCGATGCCGATTTCATGAAGAGCGGGCGCTTTGGCCAGGGCGGGAAAGGCCTCGCTCCAGCCACGGGAATTGTCGATGAAGGTGCTCAAAAGGAAGCGACCGCGCCGTAGATCGTTTTTCCACAAGGCAGCCTGAACCTTCAAGGAGTCCTGTTCGCAGCAGCCCGTCGAAACCAAGCCGCTTAGGTTGGCTCGCAGAGTGTCAGATTCTGTCCAATCGGCTTTGGCGAAAATTCCGGCGTGGAGGGTGACTTGTTGGGGATCGAACCGATCAACGGCGAGTTCGATGGTGCGAGGAGCGAGACTTCTGGTCTTGATCCCTTCGACGCTCAACATCGGTTGGACCGAATCGTTCGGTCCTTTGAAGGCCAGTTCCATCGAATCGAGCTGGATTCCCAATCGGAGGGGGATTTGGAGGATCGAGGGGAAGCGGGGCGTCGACGAATCTTTGGAGTCGGTGGGCGAGAGTGTTAGGGAAAGTCGGCTCACCACAAGATCGACATGGGCCGGGATGGCGTAGGCATTTGCCTCAAAACCCCATTGGAGCCGGATGGAATGCAATCGGATGGTTGCCGAAGCGCCAATGGCTTGGATGGAATCGGCTTGGAACCAGTGCCAGCCTTCGCGCTGACCTCCAAAAATGCGCCATTTCCAGCCGGCGTTTTGGTGCTCTGCCTTGATCCACACACCTAGGCGATCCTGGGCATAAATCCAGCCCAAGCGGATTAGGAGGAAAAGCCCTCCCAGGGCCGCTAGAATGGCCAAGGCCCTCCAGCCACGCTTCACGTAGACTCCGACGACGTCCGTTCCCGCCAGTGGTCCAAAAGGCCGAGGATCATTTCTTCGGGGGAGATCTGAGGCGACCATCCCAGAGAACGAATTCGGGAGTTGTCGCCCACCAGCCGAGGATTTGGTTGGGCGAAGATCCGGTGAGGATCGGAGACGACCTCGATCGGAACCCGGGCCATCTCGACCAGGATTTCAAGCCATCGGGAGACCTTTTTGCAACTGCCCGAGCAGACGTTGTACACCGTTCCGGGTTGGCCGTGCTCCAACAACGTCATGTAGGCAGTCAGCACATCCCGCACATCCAAAAAGTCGCGCTCCGACGAAAGGTCCCCAACCTTCAGCGTGGGAGGCTGAAGTCCGGCTTCAATGCGGGCGATCTGGGCGGCAAAGGCAGGCAGGACAAAATCCGTCACCTGGCCGGCGCCGGTATGGTTGAACGGCCTGGCGACCACCACGGGAAAGTGTTCGCTGTAAAGCGGAGCGAGCATTTCCGCGGCGGCTTTGGAAAGCGAATAGGCGTCGGCGGGGTGAGGCGGAAGAGTTTCGCGAATGGGAAGGTCTTCTGGTTGCACTTTGCCGTAGACGGTGGCCGATCCGACCAAAAGGACCCGGGGTTTGATTCCCAAGACTCGACAGCTTTCCAACAGCCGCTGGGTGCCCAAAAAGTTCACATTGTAAACGGATTCGGGACGCAAATTCGAGATGTGCGGCGAGGCCATTCCCGCCAAATGCACAATGTAGGTTGGACGAATTTTGTCCAAGGTGGAAAAAATCGAGGCGGGGTCCTCCAAATCGAAGATCGACTCCTGGATTCCATCAATCGAGGTCACTCCCAATCTTCGGACCGCTGCCCAGGCGTGAATCCCCGAAGCGGCGAGCTTTTTTAAAAGCCAGGTGCCGACGAAGCCGTTGGCACCTGTGACGAGGATGGGCCCTTTCAGATCCACCATTGCTTCAGACTGGGTGCGGCATTCACGGCCCAGGCCTTCATCTCGGAAACCAGGTTTTGGCCATCGTGGGTTGATGCCATGTCGATCAACGGAAGGAAGACCGGTGATTGGAAAAGTGTCGCCAAGGGGATGGGGCTCTTGCGTGCGAAGACCCATCGAATGAACGGCGCAAGAGTTTCTTGGGCTCCATGGGAACCGGAAGCGTCACCGGCCAAGTGGAGTCGGTGGATTTCCAAGAACAGCTTGGCCGCTTCAGGGATGTTGCCCGTGGCCGAAATGATTCCCTTGCCGCCCAAGCTCAGCATTTCCGCAAAGCAAAGATCTTCGCCGGTCAAGACGGAAAAATCCATCCCGGCGGTTTCGCGAAGGATCCGGATCGTGTCCTCGCGGTGCTTGCCTGGCTCGCAAATGTTCAGCCCCTGCTTGATCCCGATGATCTTGGGGTTTTGGGCCAAGGCGATGATCGTCTCGGGCTCCATGTAGTTCGCGGTGCGACTGGGAATGTTGTACAAAACCAGGGACGCGCCGGTTTCCTCGACGATGGTCTCGTAATGGGCCTGGATCCCCTCCTGGGGAGGGTTGTTGTAATAGCCGGTCACGCAAAGACAGGGAGTGTTCGGGGCGATTTTTTGGATTTCCCCGATCATGTCGACCGATTCTCGGGTGCAATTCGAACCAGCTCCGGCGATCACCTTGACCCGTCCGGCGACCTGATCGATCACGAACTTGACAAAATCCAGATGCTGCCGAGGCGTCACGGTGGGGCTTTGGCCCGTCGTCCCGATCGGCGTGATTCCATCGACCCCTTGGTCGATCAAATCCTCGATCATCTTGGCCGCTTTTTTGAAATCCAGGCTGTTGCGCAAATTGCGAGGACAGTCCCTCAAAAGCGGGGTAAACAGGGCGACATTCACGCCCGACAAATCCGATGATCGAAACTCCAAGCTCATGGACACCTCCAACACCAAGGAATCTAGCATCTCGGGGTGTATATTCCCCGATTCCATGATTCGATTGAAAACTTCCGAAGAAATTCGGCTCTTGCGCGATTCCGGCAAGCTGGCCGCCCAGACCCTCCGTTTCGCGGGAAGCCTTGTGCGCCCGGGGATCTCCACCCTCGAAATCGACCAACTGGTTCGCGAATTCATTTTGGATCACGACGCCTACCCGAGCCCTTTGAATTATCCAGGCAGACCCACCGACCCGCGCAAACCGCGCATCGACCAAGGTTGTTTTCCGCATAGCATCTGCACGTCCATCAACCAAGTGGTTACCCACGGAATCCCGAACCCCAAGGATGTTTTGCGCGAAGGGGACATCGTGAATTTGGACATCACGGTTTGCCTCAAGGGTTATCACGGCGATTGTTCGGCGACCTACGGAGTGGGCGAGATTTCTGCAGAAGCCAATAACTTGGTGGGACTCACCCAAAAGTGTTTGGACGCGGGAATCGCATCGGCCAAAGAAGGATCCTTTCTCAACGACATCGGCTCAACCATCCAGGACATGGCCGAAGCCGAGGGGTATTCGGTGGTTCGCGACTATTGCGGACACGGGATCGGACGTAAATTCCATGAGGAACCGCAGGTCCTGCATCATCGCGACCGGCCTGGGCCCAGGTTGCGCAAAGGCATGGTGTTCACGATCGAACCCATGATCAACCAGGGCGGGTGGAAGACCCGTTTGCTGGACGACGGATGGACGGCCGTGACCGCAGATGGAAAATTGTCCGCCCAATTCGAACACACCATTGCCATCACGGAACACGGCACCGAGATCCTGACGGTTTGCGAGAACTAGGGAGACGGCGAAGATGTCCGATGAGTCAAAAATTGTCCGGCCACAATGGGCGCCGAAAGATGCGGGATCGGAATTCGCCTCGTTTGTGGCACCAGGGGTGGCCAACGCCGTGAATGTCGCCTCTTCGGAATCCGTCCCCCTAAAGCCGCCGGGGCCCGAACAGCTCGCCGAAGGACTCCTTTCGGGCAATCGCGCCTTGTTGGCTCGTGCCATCACCCTTGTGGAATCGAACGCACCGCGCCACCGCGCCCAGGCCGACGAGCTGGTGCGCTTGATCATGCCGCATGCGGGCAAATCGATCCGGATCGGGATCTCGGGACCACCCGGGGTCGGGAAATCGACCTTCATTGACTCGTGGGGTTGCCGACTGATCGAGCGTGGCCACAAGGTCGCGGTTTTGGCGATCGATCCCAGTTCCTCCATCCATCGCGGCTCCATTTTGGGCGACAAGACCCGCATGGAAAATTTGGTTCGTCATCCCGAAGCCTTCATTCGCCCCTCTCCTTCCGGCGGGGCGTTGGGCGGTGTGGGCCGCAAGACTCGCGAAACCATGTTTTTGGCCGAAGCGGCAGGGTTTGACGTGATCCTTGTGGAGACCGTTGGGGTGGGACAAAGCGAAACCACGGTGCGCTCCATGACCGACCTATTCCTATTGCTGCAACTGGCCGGGTCTGGCGATGACCTTCAGGGAATCAAAAAAGGCATCATGGAAATTGCGGACCTGATCGCCGTGACCAAAGCCGACGGCGACAACCGCCAGCGGGCCGGTTTGGCGCGGGCCATCCTTCATGGAGCTGTGTTGGGCTTGCAGCCCTATACCCAAGGTTGGAAGCCGCCGGTGGTCACTTGCAGTTCCGTTTCCGGCGATGGTCTGGACACGATCTGGAACGAGATCCTGCTGTTTCGCGAACACTGCTTGGCAACGGGAATTTTCGAAGCCCGCCGACATGCCCAGATCCAGGATTGGGTTTGGAGCATGGCTCACGAAACCTTGGTCGACGCCTTCTCGCGTTCACCCCAAGTGGCCCAAGCTTGGTTGGTTGCCAAGGTGGGGATCGAGCAGGGGGAGCTGTCGGCACCCGCAGCCTTGAAAGAGGTTTTGCAAGCTTTCCGATTCCCGACGACCTGAAAAGGTCGCCCTTTCCTGGCATGTATTCCAAAGGGATTTTCGTGTATCTTCTCAAATATGAGAATGCGAATCCTTCTTGCTGTAGCCGCTTTGGTCTCGGTGGTGGCCCTTTGGGCTCGACAGGAGGCCAGGCTGAAGGGCGCGGTTTTCGGGCGGGGACCTGCCCAGGAGGCACAAGTGAGGGAGTTGACGGAATCTGGCGAATTGACGGCTCCAAGCCCTGTGAAGGTGCTGACTCGGGACGATTCCGATTGGCGCAAGGCCCTAAAACCCGACCGGTATCACGTCCTTCGTGAGGCAGGCACCGAGCGTCCTTTTTCAGGGGAATTGTTGGTGGAAAAACGCGATGGCTGGTTTGTGTGCCACGCTTGCAGATTGCCCTTGTTCAAGTCGGATTCGAAGTTCGATTCCCATTGTGGATGGCCGAGTTTCAGCGAGCCATCCGCCTTTGAAAATATCCGCACCCGCAGAGATTTGAGCGGCGGCATGGTCCGGACCGAAATTCTATGCGCTCGGTGTGGGAGCCATTTGGGGCACGTCTTCGACGACGGTCCCACCGCCACGGGATTGCGCTACTGCGTCAACTCGCTTTCCTTGGACTTCAATGCGGGGCTTGCCAAAATGCCGCCAAAAACCGATACCGCCATTTTCGCCGCCGGGTGCTTTTGGGGAGTGGAAAAGTTGTTTTATGAAACTCCTGGAGTGCTTTCCACCACAGTGGGATACACAGGAGGCCACACAGAGCATCCCAGCTACAAACAGGTCTGCGGGGGCAATACGGGACATGCCGAAGCGGTGGAAGTGGTGTTCGATCCGGCTCGGGTGACCTACACCAAGCTGGTCGAGTTGTTCTTCGAAGCCCACGATCCCACCACCTTGAACGCCCAAGGTCCCGACTACGGAACCCAATACCGGTCGGGCGTCTTTTATCGGGATCAGCAACAGCGGAAACAGGCCGTGGAAATCCGTGACAAACTGGTCGCAAAAAAGATGTGGTCAGATTCCGTCGTGACAGAAATCACTCCGGCCTCCACGTTTTGGAAGGCCGAGGATTACCACCAAAAGTGGTTCTTGACGCATCCGGTCACCTGCCATCGGCCGACTGGAAAATGAAGGCTTAGCAGAGTCCACTTACCCGAAGGCCCAAGCATCAAAGATTGTACTTGATGCCGACCAAGGCGCGAGAGAAGGATGCTTTGAGGACTGAATAATCAGTCGTCTCATCAAAATAGTTCGCAACTGGCAAATCATATTCGGCGGTTAATCCCAGTCTTTCGGTGGCATTAAACTCCCCCCCAAGTTTGATGCTGAAAAATGTTTGATCGCTTTTGAGAGTCCCACTTGTGGTTCTGGCTGGTTGTGCTCCCCCCTGGGTACAGGTGCCCGTGGAAGTGCAGGCGGATATGGATGTGACAGCAACCTTCGTATCCATGGAGGAGCTTAAAGGAACGGTCAAGATAGCCCCAGCTTCAACGGCGAATTGGGGGGTTAAGTGGTAATCCAATCCAGCACTCAGATCGAATAATTTGGAACTGAAGGAGAATTCCATATCCTCCTTCCCTTGAACCTGCATGATGCCACCTGATGTTGAGACTGGGCCGGACACGTCCACTTTGGAATTCATTCCTAAGCTGGCGTAAGTCAAACCAGCCGAAGCATCCACATCAAGTTGTTCGGTGACTGGTGCACGAAGTCCGAATCCCACGGTTCCGACAAATCCGGAATTATTCGTGGGGGGGCCAAAAGTCATGTCCAACCCCTGATTCAATCCTCCACTAGCAGCGGCATCGATGCTCATGGAGAATTTGGGGAACGTCATGCCAGCATCGACGAGGACATAAGGTTTTAGGCCCATGGCAAACGTTGCTGCTGCAGCAACTAGGAGAAAAGCAATTTTTTTCATTGGGGTTCCTTGAGTGGAAGGACTGAAAATTAGGGATGCACCAAGTAGAAAATCAACTTCGCCCAAAATAGGTACCATTATATTCGATTTCAATGAGGGAGATTGCCCTGATCAAAGGGCCGATGGCCGCGCCGTTTATTCAACCAGCCGAGTCAGATCAGCCTTGCGTCGATAGGAAAGGGGATCGGGGAGCCGATCTTCACCTTTTTAAAGCCGGGGTGGGCGGGGTTTAGCAAGTAGTTGAATTCGAACGGCACCACGGCGCTGGGGACCCGCAGAACCACAGATCGACGGGATGCTATCCAGTCATCCCCAATGTTCTTGAGCAGGTTCGGGGCAGGATATTGGGTCCAATCGGTTGGAAGTTGCTTGGTGTCCAACGTCTCGATGAGCGAAACCGAAATTTCGACCGAAAGGACAACGTAGCAAGGCAGCATCGAGGACGTGGGAAGATGCACGAGCATTTCCAAGGTCGCCAGTGAAACCGATCTGGCGCAATACACAACGCTTGTGCCTTGGCTCGTCCAACGCCCCCCATAAAGCCGAGCGCCTTCTCCATCGAAGGCTTGGTCCTGGTATTTGGTCTGGACGATTCTCCAGGCTTGAACGCTCAAGAGAACACTCCGTACTGCAACCGACCAATGAGGGCTTCCACCTCTTGAGTTCCCGGTTCGGACTGAGCGAGCTCAAGGGGACAAATTCCCCCAAGACCCACCACAGGCGATGTCAGCCAACCGACCGCCAGGTGTCGATTTCCGTCAAAAAGTTGAATGGTCTTCCAAAGGATTCGGGCAAACCGCAGGAGTCGGTCCGATTCATCGGGCTGGAGTCGCCCTTCCACCTTGCGCCGTTGGAGAGTTCGGGCAGGAATGTGGACCACCTGAGGCAAGTTGATGAGGGCTGGGTCCAATTGATCTTGCAAATGCTCCATGGCCCCAAAAGGAAGGCCAGCTTTCACCAAGGCATGCAATTGGGGGGAGGTGGCATCGGAAATCCCCAGCAAACGAGCATACCCCTGGTTTGAAGGTCCCTTGGTGATCCGGATGGAAGTGGGGGCCATGATCGGTTCATTGGCCTCTAAAATGGGAAATTGGGTCGCTTCGATCTTTGGCATATGGCGTAAAATATACGGACAAATGCCAAATAGCAAGAACTTATTCCTCTCCCAGGTA
>CAIKAA010000106.1 GCA_903825275.1 uncultured Fibrobacterota bacterium
AGCTTTCCCGGTCATCTGTATCCCTTTGCGGTCCCGCATTTTTCTTGATGTAGGCGGACTTTTTTGTTTTTCCAGAAACACTCAAGGCCGCCGTGCCCGTGGGATCGTATCCCGCTTGGCGTACGACGGCATTGGCCGAGTGGATGTCGATCAGTCAGATTTTGTCCAAATCTCTATCCTCTCTCCAATGCGGCTGCAGCAGGACTCGGTTGACGTTTTCCAGGTCCACGACGCGTTTGCGTGCCCGTACGGCCTCCAGGAGGCGTCCCGGTGCGAGATTGCGCGCTCGCTTGAGGATTCCATCGGTGGCGCGTACGACCAGCCACAGCGTCTCGGGGCTGAAGGTGGGGTGCGGGAGTCCCGTTAGATCGAGTTGGGCGAGCAGGAAGGCCTCCATGTCATCGGGTCCGAGCTTGAGAACGCAAACGCTGTAGGTGATGCGGCTCTTGATGTCGTCGTGCGCCCGCAGTTGGAGGTTGGACAACAGTTCGGGCTGGCCAAAAAGGACCAGGTTGTGGTTTCGTGGAAAATCCCCAAGCAAAAGCCTGAGCCCTCGGAGGGTGTCGATGTCCAAAAGGTGGTCGTTGTCGATGACGGTGACGATGGCGCGTCCGTATTGCTTGAGGGTATGCGCCCCTTCGATCGGCCGTTTTTCGCTCTTGAAGTTGTTGCCGCCGTGATCGAGTCCAAAGGCTTGCGCCAGGATTCGAACGGTGTTTGAGTAGGTGTGCATGGTGCGCGTGACGGAGGCGACCATGAGTCGCTTGTCGGCTCCTTTCACGAGCGTCTCGCGTACGACGGACTTGCCGGTTCCGGGGTTCCCCATGACCAGACAAAATCCGCCTTGTTGACAGTGGACCCGTAGGGTTTCGAGGATCAGTTGTTGATGGGGTAACAGCTCGGAAGCGTCGTTGGCAAAGGGGTTTCGGTCAATCCCAAAGTGTGCGCGGATCATGCGGCGGCCATCTGTTGGAGCTTTTGGTTTCGCAAGATTCCGTTGGTCACCAGATCGAGCCGCTTGGCATTTCCCTGTCGCAACCCCTTGTAATAGACGATCACCCGGCCCTTGCGGAATCTGTCGAAGCGGATGTGGATTTCGCGATCGTGAAGGGTGGCCGGCGCCTCGAATCGTTTTCCGTCAAAGCAGAAGGTGTTGTTCCTCTTGACCTTTCGCGTTTCCTCGGCGTAATAGATTTCGTCGGTGACTTGGTCGGATGGCAGGAATCTCACGCGCTTGATGTCGAGCGCGAATCGGTCGATGGGTTTCATGCCAATGGCGGAGTGGACGGATGCGTTGTAATCGTTTTCCAGCCAATCGGAGAACAGCCTGTTGAGGGCGCCAAAGGAGAAGTGATCGAGGATTCGCGACAGGAAGGAATCGCGCACGGTTCGGAAGAATCGCTCGATCTTTCCTTTGGCTGCCCCGTCTCGCAGTGGCGTGTGCCGCAAGATGCACCCGACTCTCCTGCAGAGGAGTGTCAATATCTGTCCAGCATAAATGGATCCGTTGTCGTCATACATCTGCTCGGGGATTCCTCGCTTGTAGAAGGCCGATCGGATGGTGGCGACAAGCTGGGTTGCGGTCTCTCCGGGGAAGAATTCGCCATGCACGACCAGCCTGGATGCGTCGTCGATGAAGGCTATGAGATTGCTTTGGAGCATTCGCCCTTGAGAATCCTTGAGTTAGGGCCCGAACATGGTCTGCGCTTCTCATAGCTTGTTGGTGTACTGCTGGAGAAGGCTATTCGGATCTTGTTCTGGCACTGCTCTTCGGGCTGGACATACTGTAGGATTGGAAGATGATTAAACATGAACTAAAATTGATTTTCACCTTCCGCTGGAGAAATTCTCAATGCCATCTCAGTTTAGATCCCAGTTCGCGCTTGTAATTCTTTTCCTA
>CAIKAA010000107.1 GCA_903825275.1 uncultured Fibrobacterota bacterium
GCAAATCAATGTGCGTCGTAAAAACTAGCCAATGGACGCCCCGATCACACCCTTTCTCCAGGCGTTGCCATGGCATCCTTCAAAAGAGAAGAGACGTTGGTGGAGGGGTTTAGTCCAACTCTTCGGGACGAACATTCGTCACATCCGTGACGATCTCCCAAGCGATCCCATGTTCCCTCATTTTGCGAGCATCCTCCAGCTTGGAAGCACGAGCCCCCCGCTCCAGGCCTTGTTCAAGACCGCGTTCGATGCCGCGTTCGATACCGCGTTCGATACCGCGTTCGATGCCGCGTTCGATGCCGCGTTCGATGCCCTGTTCTAGGCCGCGTTCCAAACCCAGTTCAAGGCCTTGCTTGAGACCTTGCTGGATGCCAAGCTCAAGTCCCTCTTTCACACCGCGCTGGATTCCCTCTTCTCGGAACCAATTCATGATTTCAGGCATGTCCATGTCCTCCAATCTACTCCGCAATCGTCGTTGAGCAAACAGGTCCAATTGTCCTTCCACCACCCAGAAAGCGAAGAATTTTCTGAATCCCGCCAAGTCGTCTTGGCGTTGAAATTCTTGAGCGATCTGGAAGATTTGCTCCACACGGTCAAAGCTCCCCCCCATGTTTGGCGTAAAGGAAAGCGCCACACGATTGCGGGTGTGTCGGAAGGACTCAATATCCAAGGCCGGGATCTGGACCATCCGGGTCCGAAAGGAAAGAAATACCTCGCCTTCACCACCGCGCTGGACGTGGTCCGGCAGCTGAAACGGCCGATCGTCATCCACCAGTGCAATCGGCAGAATTTCGTTTTCTGGGAATCGTCGGCAAAGGTCGATGTAGTAACGCGCCGTTCGAAGCAAATCCAATTTGGACGCGTCCGACCAGTGCTCGACCAGCACGACAACAACCGGGGGACTTTCCTTCCAAGTGAAGCGAAGAGCAATGTCCATCGCCTGTCCTGGCCCACCTTCGGCCGTATCGTCCTTGGCAACGGCGGGATCAGCATTTTCCACGGAAGCGGGACTTCCTCGCGCCTCCCAAAGCTTGGGCAAAAGAAATTCCAAGGCTTCGAATGGGTAGTCCTTGATCAGGTTCTTAACCGATTGATCGTGCGAGAACCGGTCGACGGGTTGGTCCGGTGTGGGCATGATTTTAACCTAAATGATAATGCTCGTTTGAGCAAATACATTCTTTGGAAAGATCAAGAAAATCCCAATGGTCACCCCAATAGAATCGGCTCCATCTTCCGGTAATCGCAACTGGCCAGCACGTACCGAACCCCGCGGATGGTGCCCATCAAGTCGGCTCGCGGAGGTTGTAATTGGGGTTTGATGCTGTGCAGATGCCCGAAGACGCAAATTCCTGCGCCACTGGATTCGATCAACCGGCTGGCCCTGGTTTCGGCAAGATCCCGTCCGAGAGGAGGGTAGTGGGTCATGCAGACCCGTTTGAGCCAGGGTCGGTTCGGCAATGCCTGGATACACCGGTCCAAACGGGCCAATTCACGGGCATAGATCTTCTCGTTTCGCTCTCGATCTTGGTCGGTGCGGGTGTCGGGTCGCTTGTCGGACATCCGGTTCCAGGCGATGAGATCGTCCACGGCCACTTCTTCGTGTTCCCACAACCGCGTGCCAAAGACCAGCCAATCTTCAATTTCCAGATGGTCGGCGGAAAGGGCCCGAATGCTCGGCGGCAAGTTTTGACGCACCTCCCCGACCGATTGCCACCAACGCTCATGGTTTCCCTCCAAGATCACCTTGGTTCCGGGCATCCGATGGAGGTATTCTAGATCGGTCAGTGCATCTTCCAACCGGGAGGCCCAAGAGATGTCCCCTGGAACCAACACCACGTCTTCTGGAGCCACCAGCCGATGCCAAGCCTCGGCAATATGGCGTTCATGGTCGCGCCAAACCTCCCCAAAGACATGCATGGCCTTGGAGGGTGTGGCGAGGGTCAGGTGCAGATCGGATAGTGCCCAAAGTTTCATATTTGAAGTGGAAATGTTAGCCCTTGGGATTCCCTCTCGACATCTCTTTCTTCAAGAGGTATTCTGTTGGCCTAAGCACTCATGCGGAGAACCCATATGAAGTTCCCTCGGATTCCAGTCGTCCTACTCGTCGTCGCCAGCCTGGCATGGTCGGTGGTTGTCCCCTCCACGTCCGCAAAAGCTCGGGCATCCAAGGCGTCGAAAACGACCTCAAAGCCCAAGAACAAACCCAAATCCGTTGTCCAGGACTCCCTGCGTCCGACAGGACCGAAGCTCCGACTCGATTCTCTGAAGGCCGCGGATTCCTTGCAACGACATGTTGCCGACTCCCTGCGCGCCATTGACTCCCTGGCTCAGCTCCAAACGGCCCTGCGCCACGACTCCCTGCAACGGGCAGAATCCTTGCAACGGACGAACCATACCTGGTACCTTGCCACGGTCCGCGATCTTTCCCAAAACCCGGTTGCTGCGGGCCAGCTTCTGGACAAAATCCGACTTCAGTTGCTTCGGAGAGGGTCCATCTTCTTGGCCAACCCTGGCTCCCTTGACCTGGGGAACACGTTTGAGGCCTCTTGGAATGCGGGATTGGCCTCCAAGGCTGGAAAACTGTTTTATGCCGCGTTGGACAGAACGCCTGATTCGGGCTGGAGCTTGACGAGCTGGGTGTATGAGCTTTCCAGCGGAAAGAAACTTGATTCTGCCTCGGTCTTAACCAATTTGCGCGGCTCCAAAGGTCTCGACGAAGTCGCCCGACTCACGGCAAGGAAACTTCATCCCAATGTTGAGGAAGCAAAGTGCAACGAAGACTCTTTGATTCAGGCGAGGACTGCCTGGACATTATGGCCTGTCGCTCCCTCCAAAGATTCGGCCTCACTCTCCACACTTTTGGAATCATTCACCCAACAAATGAGGGGATCCGGCCGTGCGTCCTTGGTTCCCTCCAGCGTGGCTCCTAACTGCTCCAGCCGAAAATGCCTCGACTCGATCGCAAGCGCCCTTGGAGCCCATCGGACCTTGCAATTGGACCTTTCGCGCGCGGTGGACTCGTCTTGGAAGTTGGGCTTGGTGGTTTCCGACGCGACGACCGGAACTCTTGTCGACTCCTTTTTGGTGACCTCGAAGACTCTGGATCTGCTAGCCTCCAAGGCCTTCTCCCTTCTGGTTCCCGCCCCTGTCA
Organism: uncultured Fibrobacterota bacterium; assembly: GCA_903825275.1. Lineage (GTDB taxonomy): Bacteria > Fibrobacterota > Fibrobacteria > UBA5070 > UBA5070 > UBA5070. The sequence goes on from CAIKAA010000107.1 coordinate 3,152, forward strand.
CCTGCCGATCTAGCTGCCAGCGTCCCGATGTGGAGCGCTCCAAGCTCGTCTGGTCCCTCAAACCCATGGGATCCGATTCGGCTCGGCGCTTGGCGGCGCTTGCCCTCGGCAAAAAAATCACCGAAGCCTTTTCGGTGGGATCCCAAAATCAATTCCTGACTCTCCAAGCCTCCCCAGCGGCCGGACAATCCGAAGCGACTCGCTCCAAGGAGCAGGGAATCACCCGAATGATGGAGGGGGAACTGAAGGGTTCCGACTCGCTTTGGACCCTTGCGGTCCAAGTGAAAAATCCTCAAACCGATTCCCTGATTCAATCGATCACACTCTCGCGCGGTGGCTACCAACCCAGGGTCTTCGCGTGGTTTGCCCGCAAACTTGTGGAATCCACCCATCCTTCCCCTTTGGGCTGCGGCAGCCCCTGTTCGGAAGATTCTGCCCAAATCGCCACTTCCAGCTGGGCTTTTCCTTCCACCATCGATCATTTTGGGGCCGACAAAACCTTGGCCAAACTGATCAACGACAACCTGGTCGGAGCGATGGTCTCCAAAAAGCTCGGCAAAGTAGTGTCCCTTCCCGACACGCTTGCCTGCCAAACCCTTCATTGCATCGATTCCATCGCCGCCTCGCGCGGAGCTCGCCATGTGGTTTGGACCGTGCTTTCCAAACAAGCCGATTCGTCCTGGGAACTCTCCGCCAGAGTTTCTGAGGCTGCGACGGACCTTTACACCGACTCCACCAGCCAATCCGACAACGGAAACCCCATTGAAGCCCTAGCCCATCTCCCCCAACGAACCCTCCAGGCTCTGATCCCCTCGGCACCCCGCTGCGACAGCTGCGTGTCCCTGGACACTCTCGAGGCGGGTCTGGCTTTGATGGAACCGACTTGGAAAGATGTGATCGACACCTTGCAAACCACCTTCACCGGAATGTTCTCTGAAGTCCTTTCCAAGGAAGGACACTTTCAGGTGATCCCCTGGTCCGCCACCGATTCCAATCCCTATTGGAAAACCAAACGTTGCGACTCCGCCTGCCGTTCCAATTTGCGTTGCCGGACCGGAGCAACTTACATGGCCACCTCCTCTGTCAGTCGGGATGGTTCGGGATGGAGAGTGAGTGCCCAACTCATCGACTTGCGCACCGGCGAGCAAATTGCCCAAATGACCACCCACGAACCGCGCAACGACATCCAACGGCTGCGCGAAATCGCGCCCTGGGCGGCGCGAAAACTGATCGGGACAGACTCCACCGGCGCCGCGCCCTCCAGCCGTCGTTTGCTGGACCTCCCCTGGGGCAAATTGATCGCCCTCTCCGTTCAGTTCACCGCCGGATTGATCAGCATTATTTCGAGGTGGTGAACCCCGCCGAATCCCGTTTTGGGGGGAATTGCACACGCAATTGGAATCGGTCGATGGGATTGTCCAACCGGACATCCCACCAACCCGGTTCCAACGACAAGTGGACGGCCCGTTCATAAACCCCTTTGGCCAAATGGATGGGGTGCGTGCGCGTTCGTTCGTGGCCGCGAGCATCCATCACTCTGAGGACAAATTCTGTCTCGACAGGAACCGATAACCCCAAGGTCAACACCCCCAGGGAGTCGGCCTCGGCGGCCACCCAGGGAGCAGGCCAATGGTCGGAGGCTTCTCTCCAAGCGCGACTGGATCCCCCGGGAAGTCGCCAATAGAGTTCGGCCCAGCCTTCGCGGCGGGGCAAGGCGGCGAGATCGACCGCATCCATCCAGCCTTCCATCGTTTTCTTGCCGTAACGTACCCTCCAGTAGGACGTTGCATTCGCCCCCTGCGTCCCAAAGAATAGCGAATCTTTGGAGATCCAGGACAATCCACCCGTCAAAGGAAACCGACCCATGGAGTCCGCGAACAGGGTGTCGGGACGACCTTCCAACCGATTGGCAAAGGGCCTGCGGGGATCGCTTTTTCCTCGCCAGATTTCCAGAGTCGCCCCAATGGCTGGACGATTTCCGTCATCCAACACCCCGACAACCAGTCGCTTGGGCAGGGCCTCGCGCAAGGCACGTTCCAACTTGTCCACCGAAAACAATTCCAAACCGCTTTCTCGTCGCCGCTGCAGAATTTGTCGACACACGGGATCCAAACCGGAATCGGGAAGCAGGGTCCAGCGGGGTGTCCTCACATAGTTCTGGGCATCGCGACGCCAAAGAGCGGAATCGGGACGATTGGCTGGATCTTGGGGAAGCAGGAATAGATCCCACCCGATCCCGAAATGGCGCTCGTCGGGACAACCTCGTGAAGACAACCAGGCCCTTTGTGCCGCTTGGGCGGAACTTGGGTTCAAGCTGTCGGTGGCAAGCACTCCCCAAGCCGCATCCAAATCGGTGTCACGAAGATCAGGGTGAAACCTTGGATCTCCTCCCGCCAAAGGCAAGGTACCCGGATGGACCAAACGGAAACGAGTCAGAACCGCCGAGGCAGTCGGCCCCAGTCGCCGGGAAAAATCCCGCACCGTAGAATCGGCCCATCGCCATTGGGACGCCGAATCGGCATCCCTTCGCCGCTCCATCCAGATCCCGATCTTCCACTCCCCCAGGACGCGAGGCGGCCTTGCCAGACTCGCTCCTTGGGCGAAACTCAAAGCCCCCACCATTGCGGCTACAAACATTCGTTTCCCTGTTGCGAAAGATCGTTCGAGAAGGTACCCTAGAACCATGGAGATCCAAAGCGCACAAAGCGGCTGGAGCGCCAGCGTTCAGGGGTACCAGAAGGCCGAAGGGTCGCTGGCCTCGCGTGCCAGAAATATAGCCTCCGCAAGCCAAGAAGCCGCTTCAGAACCCGCTTCCCAAGCCAATTCCCCGGACATCACCTCCGACATTGTCGGGATGAAGACCGATCAACTGGCAGGCAGCTACAACCTCAAGGCCCTCAAGGTTCAGGACAAGATGGCCGGTGAACTGATGGATCTGATCGCCTAAATCCTCGCCGGTCTGGTTGGGGATCTATCCGAAGCTCGGACGAGTCCATCCCACCGGGTTATTTTGTGGGGATGACGACAAGTACGGATCGACCTCCCCTCCACCCCCTCTTTCTCGACCTTTCCCATCGTGCGGTGTTGGTGGTAGGCGGCGGAAATGTGGGGGTTCGGAAAACCCGCGAATTCTTGGAATGCGGCGCCAAGGTGCGCGTGGTCTCCCCTCTCTTTCATCCCGCATTCACCCCGCTGGAAGGCCAATTCCAGAAAACCGAACGGACCTGGCTTCCCGGTGACGAAAGTGGTTGCCGCCTGGTGGTCGCCGCGACCTCGGACCCGGCGACCAACCGCGCCATTTACGCGATCTGCTCCCAACGCGGGATTTTGTGCAACGTGACCGATGTTCCCGAGTTATGCGATTGGCAAGCGGCCGCAGTGGCCCGCTCGGGACGGACTCAAGTGGCCATTTCCACCTCGGGAGGCGCTCCCAGCTTGGCATCGCACGCGCGTCGGGAACTTGAGGATTGGCTGAGTGACGGATTTTCAGAACTGGTGGAGATTTTCGCGAAATTGCGCGTGGAGTCCAAACACCTCCTTGCTGGCCCCGAACGCGAACACTTTTGGAAAACCCTGCCCGCAGCAGAATTGCTCGAGGATTTGCGCCGCGAGGGCGCTTTGGCTTGCGAGAATAAAATCCGGTCGCTTCTAAGTTCGCACATCTCTGCGACAAATTCTGACGCAACGACGCCGAAATTCGGACGCGTTGTCTTGGTCGGAGCAGGTCCGGGACATCCCGACCTGATCACCCGATTGGGCTTGAAGGTGTTGGGCCGGGCCACCGCGTTGGTCTACGACCGGTTGGTCAGCGAGGAGTTGTTGCGCGCCGTACCCACCTCGTGCCAGATGCATCCGGTGGGAAAGACTGGGTTTGGCAAGTCGCATGGACAAGACGACATCAACGCCTTGATCGTGGAATTGGCGAAAGCAGGACACCTGGTGGTGCGCCTGAAGGGCGGGGACTCGTTCGTGTTCGGGCGCGGTGGCGAAGAAATCGAAGCCTGCGAGGCGGCGGGAATTCCGGTGGAAATCGTCCCCGGAGTTTCGGCAAGTCTTGCGGTCCCGGCTTGGCATGGGATTCCGATCACCCATCGCGGTTTGTCGCGCAGCTTCGCGGTGGTGTCGGGATTTCACGCCGACGGCACTGAAGCCAAGATTCCCGATGTCGAAACGGTGATCGTCATGATGCCGTTGCATTCGGTCGATTCGGTCAAACGACGCTTTCTGGAAGCCGGATGGGAGGCCTCCACGCCTTGCGCGGCGATTCAAGCGGGCACGACCCCCGACGAAGCCATCCTGTTCTCGACGCTTCACGCCATCGACTCGGATCTAGCCGCCTCAGGCCTGCATTCCCCCCTGATGGTGGTGGTCGGGAAAGTAGTGGGATGGTCATCGCTCCATCGCCCCCAAACCGACAGAATCTTGACCCGCGGTCGCGGAGGATTGGCCGGGTGATCGAAGCCGTCTTGTTCGATTTGGGAGGCGTTTTGGAACACGTGGTGGCAGCCCCTCAGATCGAGGAATGGACCCATGGACAGATTCCGTCATCTGAATTTTGGCACCGCTGGCTTACGGCCCAATCGGTGCGTCTTTTTGAAACCGGCAAAATCGGTCCAGAGGTGTTCGCCTCGCGGGCGGTGAACGAGTTGGGAATCCAGGTGGACGAGGCCACCTTCCTGGATGGATTTCGGACTTGGCTCGCAGGCCCTTACGAGGGAGCTGCCGAGTTGGTGGCAAAGGTTAGGGCCAATGGCTATCGGGTCGCGAGCTTTTCCAATTCCAACGAAGTCCACTGGCCCGTCATGGAGCGTCACCAGCAAACCGCAAAGCGATTTGATGCGAACTTTCCCAGCCACCTACTCGGAACCTGCAAACCCGACCGCGAGGCGTTTTTGGACGTCAGTCGGTTGTGGGGAATCGCACCTGAGCACATCCTGTTCTTGGACGACAATGAAGTGAATTGTGAGGGTGCGCGCCTGGTGGGGATGCAGGCTGTGCGGGTCCAGGAGGTCGCCGGGGCGCGCGAGGCGTTGGTGGAAAGAGGGATGATTCAAGGAATTCTAGCAGAGGACATTCATTAGGTCGCAACCCGCGGTTTAGGCGCGTGGCGGCGTGGTTTGCGCGGGGCATCTCGGATTCCGACCATCGCGCTTTTTGCTGACCGTTTTCGGGGCTTCCGCCCACAGCGGATTTTTTGGAGCCGAGCGGCTCCGATGACGCTCTGGGGGTTTCCCACCCCCAGACCCCGGGTGCCCTCACCCCATTCCCCTCTCCGACAGGCGGAGAGGGGCGACTTGTAGCGGAGAGGGCGACTTGTAGCGGAGAGGGGCGACATTTAGGGGAGCGAAAAGGAAAACATTTAAGCGCCTTGGTTCAATTTCGGGAGTGGAGAAACCGTGCTGTGGTGGCAAGGGGACGGGGATGCGGTCATTTCATTTAGGGGTGTGATGCGCCACGGACTGGGGATTTTTAAGTGACACTTTTTGTCGCATGGAGCTGATTGGAGAGATAGCATCAGGTCGATGGGGAATGAGATATGCGGAAATTTCAGGCTAGTTGGGGGAATCCCCATTCAGTTCCTGGCAGACTAAAGAACGATCGACTCAGGAGGTTGGTTGAAAGGTGGAATATTTCCGGAAACTATGTACGATTACACATCAAC
>CAIKAA010000108.1 GCA_903825275.1 uncultured Fibrobacterota bacterium
CATTCAAATTTCCGTGGACACATTTGTAAGCCGGAAAATCCTCGGTTCTCAAACAGTTTTCATCGAAGTTCCGGTTGTCGATCACGATATTGGATTCGTGGGGAACCGGAGATCCACTGGGCGGTGGTTGCGGACTTGGCGCCGGAGCATGATCAAATGGATTGTCTCGTTGGGCGCACCCCGCGAGAAGGAACCCGGCAACAAGCATCGTCCACGAAACCTTCACCGGCTCCCGCTCTGCGCTTGTGGCATCAATTGCAACTGGGACTCTAACCGTTTCGCCACCTCGATCTCCCCGGTGCGCCGCGCGACCTCTTGGCGCAACCTCAGGGCCGCTCGCCAAGTCGCCGTTCCCGATCCCAAAGAGGCGATCCAGGGATCCAACGAATCGACCACCTCTTTGGCTTGCCCCATTTGGTGGACACGCAATTCGAACACTTCCAATCGGGCTATTTCGGAGGTTTTCCCCTGGGAAGAAGCAAAACGGTACGCGACCAGGGCATCGCGAACATCGCCTTTTCCGGCAGCCAGCCGAGCCCAACGAAGCGCAATTTCGGGAGCCAATACATGGTTTGGGTAGGTCCGCACAAATTTCGCCAATTGAGGAATGCAATCCATTCCGGATTGGCACGAAGGAACTTCGATCACTTCAGCAATGGGGGCAGGAGAAACCGAGACCGGTTCAAATTTCGGCTTTGGAGCAGTCGGAGCCTGGCCCGCTAAGGAATCCGGGACCACGGTGCGGCGATTGCCATCGATCACCTCTTTGCAAATGCGGGATTGTCCCTTCCCCACCATTCGCTCCCCATTTGGCTCCTGAAAACGAATTTTCCCCTCTTCCACCGATACCCATTGCTTCAAGGAATCGATGCCCACGGTAAAGGTCGTGCCCACCACGTGGACTTGGCATTCCCCCACCGATACGGTAAAGGCTTCCTGGGGATTGCGGTGATCCACCTGGAATTTCGCCACCCCTCGTTCCAACGCAATTTCGATTTCGTTGGACGTCGCTTGACGCAATCGCAATCTCGCGCCGTCGCCAAAAATCCTACAGCGTGAGGCTCGCCAATCCCATTCCCGATGTCCCTGGGATTCGATCACCTGCCCAGGAACCCAGGCGAAACCGCCAGGTTTTGCTGTCAAAACCCGAGGCCCGAGAAAAACGGTGATCAAAAGAGCCATTCCAACCAACCCGACACCCCACCGAGCGGCGGGTCGCATCATCCAACCAGTGATCTTCTGACGCCAAGTCTGGGGACGCTCAGGAACCGTTCCTCTGGCTTGGGATGCCAAGAACCCGCGAAGGTCATTTTCCATGCGTTGCCAAGTCGCCTCAGGGAAATCGAACGTCTCTTCGCGAAGAGTTTTTTCCCAATCCTTGTTGTTTTCGGATTCAGGTCTCATTGGTCATTTTCCTGGAGGCAGATCGCCATGCGCTTGCGGGCATGGAACAGCCGGGATTTGATGGAGCCTTCTGGAACCGCGAGGATCCTGGCGATCTCGCCCAGCTCCATGCCTGCAAGGATGTGGAGTACGAGAGGAACGCGGTGTTGTTGGGACATTTTGTCCAGGCAGCTTTGGATCCAGTCGCGCAGAGCATGTTGACCGGCCAAGTCGCGCCCATCCCCTCCGGCATGGGACTCCAAGCGCTCTTCGTCCATGTGCTCCGCTTCGGCATCCCCGCGACGCCGCTGGGCCAAGCGGTTGCGGGTGGCACTGTGGCAGACCCGCACCACAATTCCATGGAACCAGGTCCGAAATTGGGAACGACCCGAGAAGGAGCCAAGGCTTTTGTGCAATTGGAAGAAACATTCCTGCACCAAGTCTTCGGCATCTTCCGGTCGGCCCGAGGTCCGCACCACCAGGGTGAGAACGTAGCGCCGGTGGCGTCGATAAAGTTCCAAAAATGCACGGTCGTCTCCATGGGCAGCTTTGTCGGCGAGTTCGTCATCGCCGATCGCCTTGCTCCGTGTGTCGCTGTTTTCGACCGTGGGGTTCATCAAAATATTTGGAGTCAAAATAAAGCCCCATCCCTGAAAATACCGGTCATTTTCAGTTTTTCTCCGCGTTGATCCACTCATTCCAGACGGTCCCGGCACCAAACACCAAGCTAACGGCAAGAAATCCATTGCGCATGATGTTGGCGGTTCGCAAATCGTCCCATTTGGCATCGAATTCGGCTGGCGAATTGTTGGACCCCAACCGGGAATACGCTCTTTGAGCGACCACTTGTTCCCGAGCCGCCCAAATTCCGCCCAAAACGGACGCCAGGGTCAAGGACCACAACGGCCAGGTCGTTCGCTGTTTCAATTGCGGGAGGGGATCAATCCGGGAGGCAAGAAAATTCGCATGAACTTCGTAAAACCCGCCGATCCGAACCAAGGTATCGATGCGACGAGTCTTCCGATCCAACCCAAATTCCAGCGAAAGAACGCCGGGAGGCGCGAGTAAAACCATGGGACATCTTCCCAAGCGTTGGACATCCTCGATGGACCGCAGGCGGATATCGGCTCCGGTCGGAGAAGAGGACACCTCGACCCGTGCCATCATTTGGTCGGCAACCGCAAGGAGTTGGGTGGAAACCTGCTGGGGCGTGAGGGGAAATTTGCGGGAGGAAGGAAGAAAAAACTCCGTTGGTCCTTTCAAGTGACGCCATTCCAAACGGAATCGCAAGGTTTGGCCTTCGGGACTCGAGAGAATATCATCAGGATATTGGAAGACGTCGATGGCGGCCATGGCCTCGGGACAATCCCCCGCCCCGCGAAAAAACCAAGCCGAGTCGGGGCGCAATCTCCGAAGCGACCGAAGCACGGCATCTCGCCAACCTTCGGGTCCCAACGTATCCGGATGCCCCACCAAGGCGGGGACGGCCCGAAAAGGGCTTACAGAAAGACAGGTTGATTGGGTGTGGCGCGGTGGGGGGTCTGCCCAGACGGTTGTGATCAAGCCGCAAAGGAGGGTCACAAGGCGCAACTTCACCCTTGGACATTTCCTCGGAGGAGGAAATATCGCCTGTATCGTCTGCCGATTCCGATGGATGAAACTCTTGGTGTGGTCGCTCAAGGTACGTCGGGAATGTAACCTCGAACCTCTCGTTACCGCCTCGCGTTGCTCACAGACCACTCACAGCGTTGTCGATCGCCGACCGTCGCGCTTGGGAATCCAGAGACCAGGGAGCGATTTTGGTTTCAGCCAAGGTCCACAACTGCTCCAGACTTTGCAGGCCCTCGACGCCGCAATCCACTGAACGCTTGGTGACATAGGTTTGGATATGGCGCCGTTGGACCTCGGGAGACATTTCCGAAGCATGGCTGGCGATGAAGGGCGTCACCGGATCTTGTCGATCCAAAGCTTGCTGGGCGGATTCCACAATCCTTTGGGCGATGTCCCGAGCGAAGGCTTCGCCGCGATCCTTGCGCACGACCAAGCACCCGAGCGGCACCGGGCAACGCGTTCGCTGCTCCCAAAACGCCCCCAAATCCGCCTCGGCGACCAAACCCATTTCGCCAAAGGTGAAGCGCGATTCGTGGATCACCACCCCGCGCAAGAACCGGCCGGTTGCCACCAGCGGGGGGATCTGGTCAAAGCGATGGAATTCTTCTTCCATCGTGCCAAGATTCATCTCGTCGCGCCAAAACCTCCAGAGGATATGGGCGCTGGTCCGCCATCCAGGCAGCACCACCCCAGCCCCCAGCTTTTGGGGATGTTGCAAAACCAAGGGGCCCACCGCATCGGCAAAGGCTCCACCGCAGCGCAAGAGCCGGTAGCGGTCCAAAAACAGCGGCGCGCTGGCACAGGAGATTTTGATCACGTCGGGAGGATTGCCAAGGGAATGCAAGGCGTTCAGCTCGGCGATGTCCAAAAATTGGACACTTCCCCCTTGGGCCAACAAGTCACCCACCAACCCTTCAAAGAGGAAGGTATCGTTCGGACAAGGACTGATGGCCAACCGAATGTTCTTCAAAGAACTTGGCATTTGGACTCCAGGGTTTGGGCCAAGGCCGATAAAGCCAAGGGGATTTTCCAGGATGATTTGTCGCGGGTTCCAGCGAGATTGGAAATCGCCCGCACTTGCGCGAACGGGACCCCCGCGAGCCGACAGGCGTGGGCCCAGGAAGCCCCCTCCATGGTTTCGACGTCGGCTCCGGATCGGCGGCGGCGTTGTTGAGCCGTTGCTATCGAACCGGTGCAAACCGAACAAGTCGCCCCTGGTACCGAATGAAGGTCGGAGAGGAAAGGGGGTGACATTGATGGGTATTCCCGTTCCACTCCCAGGCCCCCGATTCCCAAGCTCCAAAGGTCGAGGAATCCGTCGTTGGTTTCGCAGCCCAGGTCGACGAAGCGATCGGGAGCCACGCGCACCACCTCCCCCACTTCCACCCCGGAATCTGGATAGGCTCCGGCAATCCCGATTCCGATGACAAATTCTGGCAAAGGCTTCCGACCCAGCTCGAAGGCCAGACCGGCCCCGGCTGCACCAGGTCCGCAACCGGTCGCCAAGTACGAACCTTCGGGTCGGACGGGCGCACAATCCAATTCGAGCGATGTCGCGGCCACCCAAAGGATTCGGACGGGATCATCCATTTTCCAAAGACCTCACCAAGCCTTGGGAAACCGAAAACTCCTCCCAAGAAAACCGAGCGGGAAGAGGGTTCAGGCAGGAAGCGCGAGCCACCGCCATCCCGCTCAGGGCCGATTCCAATATCGTTTTTCCTTGCAGCATCGACACCACAAACCCTCCTGAAAATGCGTCGCCCGCTCCGATGGGATGCAGCCTAGTGGCTTGGGGGAACGGCTCGCTGACCAACCGAATCGATTGTTCATCTGTGGACCAAAGGACGGCACCCTGCTTTCCTTGGGTGGCGATCAAGACGGCTTGGGGCCAAAGACGCCGGGCTTGTTTAAGCGCAGGAGTCAGCTGTGTTTCCCCAAAGATCGTGGTCCATTCCGCTTCATTCAACTTGAGGATGAGTTGGCTTGGAACTCGGTCCATGTCGCGTAGCGATCGGAGGGTGGGCGCCGAATCGACGAGCACCGGAACGGTCGCGTCGATCAAGCATTCCAAGGCGACTTTGGGCGACAGACCGGGAGGAAATGTCCCCGCGATCACCACAAAACTCGCCACAGACAATTCTTGTCGGAGTGCCGAACTCAGGATTTCGGCGGCGCCTTCGCTGGCCTCGTATCCTTCTTCCACCATTTCGGTGACGTCTCCGGTGGCAAGATCTTGAATGGTCGTCGCGGTGCGGATTCGCCCGGAAATGGGAAACAGCCGGGTGGATAACCCTTCGTCGCGGCAGGCACTCTCCCACTCCATGGAATCCAGACCCGAAGCCGAGACCAACACGACAGGGACCCCCAAGGCCCGGACGACCCTCGCGGTGTTGAAGCCCTTGCCGGCCGCCCCGGTTCCTTCCAATCGGACCCGGACCACCTCACCGGACACCCATTTGGCGCATGTCACCGATTTTTGCCAGGCGGGATTGGCGCCAAGCACCAGGACCGTTTTTTGAAATGGTTCGATCATGTCGCAAAACCTATCTTCCCGAACCATGTTTCATAGCATCCTACTTGGCCTTGTGGAAGGGGTCACCGAATTCCTTCCCGTTTCTTCCACTGGACACCTTCTGATTGCCGAGCATTTTCTCGGCAGCGAAAAATCGGAAGCCTTCAACATCCTGATCCAAGTGGGCCCCATCTTGGCGTCCGCCTTGGTCTTCCACAAAAAGATTTTGGGATGGTTCCAGAACTGGAAAACGGATTCGGCACGGAAAGAAATTCTCCAGGTTCTGGTCGCCTTTTTCCTCACCGGAGTGGGAGGTTTCGCGCTGGACAAGGCCGGACTCAAGCTGCCGGAATCGGTGCTTCCCGTGGCGATCGCCACCCTGATCGGGTTCCCGGTCATTTGGGCCATCGAGCGTTTTGGATCCAAACCCCGCGAACCGAGAGCGATTGGATGGGGACTTGTGCTGGCCGTGGCCGGCGCCCAACTGTTGGCGGCAGCTTTCCCCGGCACCTCGCGCTCGGGTGCCTGCGTGATGGCCGCCTTGCTGTTTGGGGCCTCGCGTTCCTCGGCGGTGGAGTTTTCCTTCTTGGTGGGCATTCCCACCATGTTCGCCGCGGGCGGCTACAAGCTCCTGAAGGAAATCACCCACCACCGCGCCCATGATCTGGCCAGTGCCGACACCTTGGTCGCCTTTGCGGTCGCGACCCTTTCGGCCTTTGTGGTCGTCAAGTGGCTGTTGGGCTACGTGCGAAACCACACCTTCGTGCCCTTTGCCTGGTACCGCTTTGCTTTGGGACTGGGCTTGCTGGCGGCCGTGTGGTCGGGGTTGATGCCCAACCAATAAGCAGCCTGGAGGATGCCTAGCTCTAGGCTAGCACAATTTAGTTAGAGTATACTCGATCTATTTGCCATATATGGCGCGATAATCGATTATATTCGCTCTAATGATTCAACGAGAGCCGTACATCTCCCAGATCGAACCGTTTGTGGGAAAGCCTTTGGCAAAGGTGTTTACCGGGTTACGGCGCGTGGGCAAGAGCGGACTTTTGGC
>CAIKAA010000109.1 GCA_903825275.1 uncultured Fibrobacterota bacterium
AGGGCCGCCAAATCGTGGCTGAAACGGATTTCGCCGCCGGAAGCGGGGTCTTGGACCTTTCCGCTTACCGCTCGACGATGTTCGTCTTGGTCAAAACCGCCCAAACGTCCGCTTCGTTGATGGTCGAACCTGTCCGGTAATCGATAACCCTTACCCCCCCGCAATCGCGATTTTCGACAAAAGTCCCGCTCTTCGAGCGGGACTTGTCGCATCTGATCTTGTCATCTTTCGTCCGGGTGCTAGGTTTGCTCATCTTGAAGAACATCGCATTTTTGTTGGCTTTTGTCCTGCTCGCGTTCGTGCACGCGGATCCCGGTGGATTACTAGGCGTTTTGTCCGTTTCCGACACGGCCAAAAAGGATACCCTCAAAGACACGCTCGCCAAACCGGATACGGTCCATTACGAGTCCGATTCGCTGGAGTACGGAGCCGATGATCGCGACCTCTACTTGATGGGTCACGCCCTGTTAAAATACCGGTCCACGGTGCTCAAGGCCGATACCATCTGGTACAACCAGGAAACCCAGCTTCTGGAAGCCCTGGGCCACCCGGATGTCCAGGACCCCAGCTTCCAGCCGTTCAAAGGAACTCGCCTCAAATACAACCTCAAGACCCGCCATGGCGCGGTCATTCAGGCCCGCAGCTACAAGGATGGCGAGTATTTCCGGGGAGCAGTGATCCGTCGCTACCCCGACAAGTCCATCCAAATCGACGATGGGGATTATTGTCGCTGCCGCGGGGTCGATGTTCCGGATTATTTCTTCGCTTCCGAGCAAATGGAAATCGAGCCCGACAAGGTTGCCACAGCGGCTCCGGTGGTCCTCAATGTGGAGGAAGTTCCCGTTCTGATCGCGCCATTTGTCTTGTTCCCGTTGGGAAAAGGCCGCCGAACAGGGCTACTCACTCCCAAACTTGGGGGAGACCAGAAACAAGGCTTCTTTGTTCACGATTTGGGAATGTATTGGGGAATTTCGGATTATATGGACCTGACCACCAAAGGCGACATCGAGGAAGGGTCGGTCGGAAAGTTCGACAAATTGAATGGCGCAGCCGACTTTCGCTACGCCAAGCGATATTGGTTGGAGGGCGACATCCAGGGCAAACGCTATCTCCAACAGCTTGGTGGGCTCGGGTCTGGCTGGGAAGCTCGTTACACCCATGACCAACAGCTTTTGCCAGAACCGGGGAAGTTCACCCTAAAGGGGACCGGTGCTTTCGTTTCCAGCGCAACGGTCCGGTCCGACAACGCCTCCTCAGTCGAGCAAATCCTCGATCAGACGGCCAATGCCGACATGACGGCCACCTATAAATGGGCGGGTGGCTCCAGCATGAATGTGGCCGTAAGCCAAGAGGATCATTTGAAGTCCGGGATTCGAACCCGTGAATACCCGGGAGTTTCCTTTCAATCGATAGGGCAGATCTTCCCCGAGGACGATCCCGACGACTCCGCCTGGTACCACCACTTTCGGTACGGGTACAATCTCCGGATGAGTCAATTTGCGGACAAAATGTCGGATTCGATTTACCAAGCGAGCAAGATCGCCTACGATTCCAATTTGGCCAAAGGAACTCCAATCACCCGTCCTCGACCACTCGAGATCCCGTACTTGGGGGCAGCGCAAACCTTAGAGTTGACTACAACCCACAAGTTTGGATTCATCGATTTGAATGGAACGGGCAGTTTCCGCCATGATTTTACCGCCTACAGCTACGACACTCCTCTCGACCCAAACTTTTCGACGGATTATCGTCCGGACCAGATCCTGACCTGGAATGCCGGAGTCAAAGCAAGCACCCGATTCTACGGGATGTGGATGCCCTATTGGGGGCGATTCGCCGGCTTGAGACACACCGTGAGTCCTTCGGTGGGCTACACCTTCGTGCCGCATGTCGATCCGGAGCAGTATTTCGTCGCCAATCCACGACTCAGTCAGGTAACCTATCAGAACAAATCCCAATTGATCACGTTTGGACTGGGGCAGATTTTGGACGCCAAAATCCTCTCTGAGGGAACCGACACGGTCAAGGCAAACGCCAAAAAAGGGACGCCTTACAGCTTGATCAATTTTTCCAGCACCACAAGCTACGACCTGCAGAAAGACGTTCACCCTTGGGACGTCATTTCGTCGAACTTCAATACTGGACTTCTCCAGGCGATCCAGCTGAACGGCACCATGGTGCATTCGTTTTACAACACCCTTCCCGGGTCCACCGACACCCTTTCGGTGGGGGTTCCACTTCTGAAATCCTGGAGTCTTTCCTTCCAAAAGGGGCTACGTGTTTCGGGATCCTTGTCCGACGGCTTGCGCGTGAACCAGGACAGCGTCGAGTTACAGCCTTGGTCGCTTTCGATGGATTATTCCTACACCATTTCCGCACTCCGGATTTCCCAAACCGTCTACCAAGAAAACCGCACCCAAACCGCCGGGTTTGGGGCTGACCTAAAGCCAAGCCGGGATTGGTCGGCCAATTGGAAGTCGAGCTACAATTTTGAAGTCGGGTCGTTTGTGGCCCATAGCTTGAATTTCAAACGAACTTTGGGTTGCTGGGACATGACTTTCGGCTGGACTCCAGTCGGCCCCGCACGCGGCTGGACCTTTATGATCCTGATTCGGGACCTCACCGATGTCAAGTTCCAGGCCCAAAGCTCCACCTTGCGCAAATCGGCGAAATCCTCCACCCCGATTTCCACCCTTCCCCCAACCACCACCCCGATCACCACCCCGTGACCTCTCCTTCGCCTTGGATTCCCAAACTCGGTGCCCAGCTGGTGTTGGCCAGCGCCTCGCCTCGAAGGACCTGGATCCTTTCCCAATTGGGCATCCCCCACCTGGTGGATCCGGCCGACATCGATGAATCGGGGGAAGACGAATCGGACCCCCAAACCCTGGTTCTGCAGCTCGCCGCCAAAAAAGCCATCGAAACCAGCCGACGTCGCCCAGGGGATTTGGTCCTTGGAGCCGATACAATCGTTTATCTTTACCCAGACGTCCTGGGAAAGCCCGGCGATCCCGAGCATGCCAGGGAGATGCTCACCAAGCTATCCGGGAGGGAGCACATTGTGTGGACTGGGATTCACCTTGCCTTCGACGGCCTGCCCCTGGCAGGACGAGCGGTTCCCGCAACGGTCAAATTCCGATCGCTTTCTCACGACGAAATTGAATCCTACGTGGCCACCGGCGACCCCTTGGACAAAGCGGGGTCTTATGGAATCCAAGGTGCTGGGTTGGGAATGGTCGAATCACTCCAGGGCTGTTTCTACAGTGTCGCAGGCCTCCCGGTGGCCGCAACGATCGAACTATTGCGCGAATGGCATCTTCAACAAACCAACGGACTAAATCAGGCATGAGCGAACCGACAAATCTTCCGCCTTCGGCTGCCGAGATGCTTCTTCGAGCACGCTTGGCCAAGGAATTGACCTTGGACCAAGTTTCTCTCCAGACCCGGATTCCCCGCGACTTGATCCAGGCTTTGGAAGAAAAAAACTGGACAGCCTTACCGGGGGCACCCTACGCGAGAGCTTTTTGCAAAACCTTGGCCCAAGCCTATGAACTCGATTCGGAATCGGTGTTGGCGGGTTTGCGAAACGACATGGGAATCCCGTCCACCAAGCCGTCTCCCAATTCCACCTTGGAAATCAGGGTCCCCACCAGCAAGGAAGAGGCGGAAACGTCCAAAACTCCTCTTATTTTGGCGGCCATCCTCGTGATTGCCTTGGTTTTGGTGTTGGCCGCAACCCGGCTGGCGTTCAAGCCATCGGGCGCTCCCACGACCGCCGCCACGGATTCCTCGGCGACAGATACGCTGGCCGAAGACACCACCGGCATCGATTCGCTCCCGGCGACTTTGCTTCCGATATCGGGTCCATTGGCCGTCTCCCCCAAAACCGTCACGGTTCGTTTGACCGATACGACCCATCCCGTGTTCATCCTCTACATTCGCCAAGGATTTTCCCGAATTCGCAAGAAGAATCTTGTGGGAAGAGAAGGGTTGGAATTCGATCCCGATACCGGAATCCTGATCCGAAATCTTTCCAAGCAGCCATTGCAAATTTCTGGCGCCTTGAAGCGCGACAGTGTGTCGAATTCCTATTTCAAGGTGTATAAAAAATCCGACACGGTTCGGTTCGAGTCGATTTCTGAATCCAAATGGGACGAAAAGGCCGGAACCATCATGGATCATAAAAAACACAAGAATGAAAATTGATCGAAAGCGTTGACAGCCACTGCCACCTTCAAACCTCGGTCCTAAGACCAAATGCCGGGGCGTTGGTGGACGAAGCCAGGTACCAAGGCGTCCGAGAAATCTTGGTCGCGGGAATCACTCCCTCCGAAACGGACTCGACGGTTGAATTGGCGGAGCAATTGGGAGTTTGGTGCAGCGTGGGGTGTCATCCCTGTCATGCCGCCGAATGGGATCCCCAACCGGTGGTGCGATGGACGAATCATCCCCGAGTGGTGGCCATTGGTGAATGCGGCCTCGATTATTTCCACAAGCCATTCGATGCCCACCTTCAGGAACAAGTGTTCCGAGATCAAATCGAGATGGCGAAGGAGGCCAATCTCCCCCTCATTCTCCACAATCGAGATTCTGATTCCGATTTGATTCGGATCCTCAGGGACACCAATGCTCCAGCTGGCGTTTTCCACTGTTTTGGAGCCGATCGAGCCACCTTGGATGCAGCCTTGGAGCTTGGGTTTTTCATCAGCTTTGCGGGGAATGTGACCTTTCCCAAAGCCGTTTTTCGCGAGATCGTTGCCTCCGTTCCTTCGGATCGCCTGCTGGTTGAGACCGACTCGCCTTGGCTGGCCCCGGTTCCCTATCGAGGGAAAACCAATGTCCCCGCGTACGTGACCAGTGTCCTTTTGGAAGTGGCCAAGCTGCGCGACGAGGATCCTGAAAACTTGGGATCCCAAGTGGTTGCCAATTTCCGAGTATGTTTTCCCAAAACAGCTCCTTTGTCCAGGAATTGCGCATGACGTGGATTCTTTGCCTTTTGGTTCTAGCTTCCATCGCGGCCATGTTTGTGGCTTTTTGGGCCGTGGAGCAGTTTGATGCCGCCACCGCCGCTGTGGAGAAGAGGGTCGACAAACGACTGTCGCAGGGAATCTTTGCAGAGACAGAAATTGACAAGGTGGCCAAATGAGAACCTCAGAGATCCTTCGCAAGACGCGCGAAACGAATGTTTGCGTCCGTTGGAATTTGGATGCCGAAGGCCTCCCCGTGGCCAAATCGGGATCCGGCTTTCTCGACCACATGATCGAGCAATTGGGGCATCACAGCGGGACCACCATTTTGGTGGAATGCGATGGCGACCTCCAAATCGATCTCCATCACTCGGTCGAAGACATCGCCATCTCCTTGGGCCGCGCCTTGAAGGAAGCCTTGGGAGATAAGTCGGGGATCGAGCGTTACGGATTTTATTCCGTGGCCATGGATGAAGCTTTGGTGCGCTGCACCTTGGACCTGTCCGGTCGGTTCCATCTGGAATACCATTGTCCCATCGACCGCGAAATGGTCGGCGACCTCGACATCGAATTGGTCGAGCACTTCTTCCGCAGTTTGGCAGAACATTCAGGGATGACCTTGCACCTGGATTTGGAACGGGGACGAAATGCCCACCACTGCGTGGAGGCCATGTTCAAAGCCTTTGCGCGGGCCTTGGCGATGGCCATCGGTCCTTCGCGATCGGGCAGCCAAGCGGTCCCCAGCACCAAGGGCGTGTTG
>CAIKAA010000110.1 GCA_903825275.1 uncultured Fibrobacterota bacterium
ATTTCTTCGGGATTGACGATGGGTGGACATTGGAACTTCGCGTGGCAAAGCGCCGATGACCCCCTCGACGAAACACCTGGAAAACGCTTCCATCGCGCCGAACCCGATGAATACCGCATTTTCCTGGGCTATTCGGGTTGGGGAGAGGGGCAGTTGGAAAGCGAGATCGAAGTCGGGGCATGGCAGGTTTTCGAGGCCGACATCCTCCAGACCTTGGCTTTGTCCCTGGAGCAACTTCCCGCGACGGAAGAACAATTCGCCCGCTGGGCAGCCTCTCATCCCGGACGGGTGCGTTCATGAATCGATGGGTGATTTTTTTGGGTCTATTGGCCAGCGTGGTTTCGGCCGAGGGGCTTTCGTTGGAAGGGTTTGTGGGAAGTTCCTCCAAGTTGGGGCAATGGGACCACAGCGTGGCTTGGTCCGTGGGCAGCCTGTACCGGATTGATCAAATGGTGGCCGCAGGAGTGGCGGCGGGGTATGAAGGGATTCCCACCCATGGAGCAGGTTCGCTCACCTCAAGACTTCAGGTTCGTCTTCCTTTTGGACGGCAAGCGATGCCGTACTTGCAAGCCGAAGCGGGAGCCGGAATCCGGCCCGTTTTAGAGGACAGCTATTTCCTGTGGAAAATGGGCGGAGGAGTTGATTTGAAACTCGGCGACCGCTCCAGCCTGATCGCGGAAGCCGGATGGCAAACCTTTGGCCGCTACCTGGGTCGGATCGGACTTCTTCTCGAATTATGATCTAAATCTTTGTAAATCTAAACTCAAAATATAGATTTACAAAGATGAGTCAAGATTTGGATCCAGCCGATGGTTTTCCGCGCCGATTGGCGAAGACCTTTCAAGAGGCGACCAAGCAGATGCCTTGCATCGTGCTCCAAGGACCGCGCCAATCGGGAAAGACGACTCTCGCGAGGTCGGCCTTTCCCGACTACCGCTACGAATCTCTGGAAAATCCCGCCGTTCGCCGCTTTGCCACCGACGACCCGCAGGCTTTTCTAAGCCAATTCACCTCGGGTCCTGGTGTGATTCTGGATGAAATCCAGCGCGTCCCCCAGCTCTTTTCGTGGCTGCAAGGAGTCGTGGACGACGACCCTCGTCCTGGCCGTTTCATCTTGACGGCCTCCGAGAATTACCTCCTCAACCAGCAGGTCGGGCAAAGTTTGGCTGGACGAGTGCGGTTGCTGCGACTGATGCCCTTTGGGCTCGATGAGCTTCCCGATTCCGCCTGGGAACCCGATCTCGACCGCGCGCTGTGGCGGGGCATGTTCCCGCGCGTGGTCGCCGGTGGGGTTTCGCCCTCCGACTGGCTCCCGGATTACATCGAAACCTATCTGGAACGCGACGTGCGGACCTTGCGCAACATCGGCGACCTCGCCACCTTCCACAGGTTCTTGTCGCTTTGCGCTTCCCGCACGGGGCAGATCTTGAACATGCAGTCCCTGGCGAGCGATTGCGGCATCACCGGTCCCACCGCCAAGGCTTGGCTCTCCATTTTGGAAGCAGGCTTTGCCATCTACCTCTTGAAGCCCTATCATGTGAATTACGGGAAACGGCTGGTCAAGTCGCCCAAGCTCTACTTCTGGGACACCGGTTTGGTCTGCTCGCTGTTGGGGTTGCGCACTCCCGAGGCATTGGTGTCAAATTCTGTCCGAGGCGCCTTGTTTGAAAACTTGGTGATCTCGGAAATCCAAAAGACCTCACTGCACGCGGGCCGCACCCTCGACCTTTACTATTGGCGCGATTCCCAAGGCCACGAGCTTGATCTGCTCGTCCCCGATGGCGCGGGCGGTCATCGCGCCGTGGAAATCAAATCGGGCACCACCTTCCAAACCTCCTGGTTCGAAGGCCTGGAACGCTGGAACGCCCTCTCGGGCACCAACCCCGCGACAAATCTTGTCGTCTACGGTGGCGATGGACACCAGCACCGTTCGAAAGGCGAAGTGGTCGGGTGGGGAGGTCTGCGAAACTGGTTGAAATCCGGGCCATTGTAGGTCTTGTAGGGATCGGGCATGCCCGATCCCTACAAGACCTACAATGGCTACAATGGTTTGTTTGCCAGTTGCCCGCACGCCGCCAAAATATCCCGTCCCTTGGGTTTGCGCTTGAACACGGCCAGATCCGCATTGCGCAAGATCGCCTCGAAGCTGTCGATCTCCCCTTCGGAAGGTGCCCGCATTTCGATGTCGCGCGAGGCGTTGAGGGGAATCAGGTTGATTTTGCAGTTGCGGCCCTGCAACAGCTCGAC
>CAIKAA010000111.1 GCA_903825275.1 uncultured Fibrobacterota bacterium
CTGAAGCTTCCCATGATGACCCGCCACAACACGGCGCCGCTGCAGACCGCCTTCACGGTTTCGGTGGAAGCGCGGCGTGGCACCACGACCGGCATTTCGGCCAGTGATCGGTCACGCACCGTGTTGGCGCTGGTGGATCCTCAAACCACTTGGGACGACTTGGTGGTCCCTGGCCACATGTTCCCGCTCGTGGCTCGCGATGGAGGCGTTTTGGTGCGTTCGGGCCAGACCGAGGCATCGGTGGATCTTGCCAGGATCGCCGGACGGGCCCCGGCGGGAGTGATTTGCGAGATCATGGCCGACGATGGCTCCATGATGCGATTGCCCGAGATCCGCAAGTATGCGGATCGGTTTGGGCTCCCGGTGTGTTCCACCGCAGACCTCATTGAATACCGGCGACGGACGGAAGTTCTTGTTTCCGTAGAATCGGAACAGATTGTGCATTGGGAAGGTCGTGATCTTCGACTGGTGCGCTGGCGCGACCAGGTGCGCGGGTGTCGGCATGTGTCGGTGGTGTCTGGTCAAATTCTGCCGGATTCGATCACCCACGTCCGGGTGCAGGCCGAACAGTTCCGGGGAGCCTGGGGCTTGGGCGGGGCCGTCGACGAACTGATGCAGATCCACGCGGCATTGGATCGCGTCAGCCAGCATGGCGGTGTGTTCCTGCTTT
Organism: uncultured Fibrobacterota bacterium; assembly: GCA_903825275.1. Lineage (GTDB taxonomy): Bacteria > Fibrobacterota > Fibrobacteria > UBA5070 > UBA5070 > UBA5070. The sequence continues at coordinate 671 of CAIKAA010000111.1, forward strand.
TGCAGACGTTGCCAAGCCTGGGTGTCAACGTTCCCGAACTTCCGCCCATTGCTTTGGAGTCCGAAAGCGGCAAAGCGATGCCCGACAACCAAACTTTTGGCATCGGGGCCCAAATCTTGTTCCAGTTGGGGGTTCGACGCCTCAAGCTTCTGACCAACCGTCCGCGCAAGATTACCGGGTTGCACGGCTATGGACTGGTCGTCGAAGGTTTTGAACCTTATTCGTCTCGAGCTCAGGACGGATTGGGCGATTTTTTGGAAAGGTTCTTACAGCTCTTGCGGTGAAGGGTCTGCTCTCTGAGGGGGTGAGGTTGAGAAAATTGTTCGTCTGTCCCCGGTGGGTTTAGGCGGGGATGGACCGAAGGTGAACGTGACGGAAAAGATTGCTCAGGGTTCCCCTTCCGCACTTCGGCGAAGAGCGGGGCGGAAGGGGAGGTTTTGGGTTCCCATCTCGAAAAGGTTTCCATTGGTACAAGTCGGCAAATACAATACGCTCAAGGTCCTTTCGATCGCCGAATTTGGGGTGTACCTCGAAGGCGAGGAGCACGGGAAGATTTTGCTTCCCGGCAATTCGGTTCCTCGCGGGACGGAAATTGGCCATTCCATCAAGGTGTTCGTCTACTTCGATTCCGAAGACCGGATCATCGCGACAACCTCCAAACCCCACGGCGAGGTCGGCGATTTCGTGCTCCTCAAGTGCAAGGCCACCAACGAGGTGGGAAGCTTTATGGAGTGGGGGCTGGCCAAAGACCTATTTGTTCCGTTTCGGGAACAGAAAGTTCGTTTGGTTGAAGGCGAATATTACGTGGTCCGCATCTACGAAGACCAAGTTTCCGATCGGCTGGTGGGTAGCACCAAGTTCCACCAGTTTTACGACAAAACGCCCGACGCCTTCGCCTACAACCAGGAAGTCGACCTGTTGATTTTGTACAAGATGGACCTGGGATTTGTGGCGGTCATCGACAATCGCTACCAAGGAATCATCTACCACAACGAGTTGTTCAAAAGTCTGCGCAAGGGCGATCGCTGCAAGGGTTATATCAAGAACATCCGCGACGACGGCAAGATCGA
>CAIKAA010000112.1 GCA_903825275.1 uncultured Fibrobacterota bacterium
AGGCCAGTGGCCACCAAAGCGCTCACGACCAATATTCCAACAAACGCCAGGATCAAGCGTTTGACCTTGTGTTTGGGAGGTGTTTCCCCAGGCGTTACGGGGAAATCGGTGAAGAATCCCGTATCACCCGACGATTTGGAAAGGGCTTGGGTATCGAAACGGTTCTGGAGCAAATTGAGCCGGATCACAGGCGATCTCCTTGGGAGAGCGAAAGAGCCAAGCCCAGCGCGGTGGCGCACCGTGGCGAGATTTCGGAAAGTTGCTCGGCCATGGCTTCCGCCGATGGAAAGGGGATCGCGGCAAAGGCGTCCAGCAGACGAACGTCGGCATGCAGACCACTTCCCAACCGGGCGCTGAACCCCGCCGTGCCCGATAGCTCGCCGCACAAGAATACCCCGTTCAAGGAACTGGAGGCGCCTTTGACAAGACCGAGTCCAGATTGGAGGGCATTGCTGCCTTCCAAGGCCAGTTCGTCAGCAGGGTTGGTGCTTTGGGCCAAAATCACCCCATGCCCCACAAACTGGCGATTTTGGGTCCAGCAAATTTGCAGGGATCGCGTGTCGGCCAGGACGACCGCCACCAGGCGATCGGTCCAGGAGGGGTAGTTGACTTCGAAGGAGTTTGCCGCAGCGACAATATCGAGACTGACTTCCGTCAAGGGCAGGCTGGCGGCATCCAATATTCCGCGCAAAGAATGAACGGAGGAGCGCGCTACGGCGGCGACAAGCTGGGCCGGTTCGTTGTGGGGGCCGGTTCCCTGAGAAAGGCTATTGATCCAAAGGTCATTGTCGTTCTTCCCCGACCACGTGCGGGCCTCGAACCGAATCGAATCTTCCAGGGGGAGGGACTCATCGACCTCGATCAGCCGCAACATGGAGTGGGTCCCCGAAATGCTGGCGGCCACGGCCTTGATCCCTTTGTCCAGCTTGAGTTCGGACAACCAATGGCGGATTCCTTCCCCCATTTCCAGGCTTCCGCGGCGCCAAAGGGGATCGATTTGGGTACGACCCACGATCTCGATCTGGTTCTTCTGGGCGTTGAGAGCCACCAAGGTGCAGTTTTCTGCCCCTATGTCCAATCCAATGAAGTATTGAGTTTTCTTGGCCATCAGGTACGTCCGGTCAGAAGATGAGGTGGGATCGGAGTTTTTCCAGCTTTGCGGGGCCAATGCCCTTGACTCGATCGAGGTCGTCCAGGTTGGAAAATGGTCGCTCGGACCGCGCTTCGACGATGCGCTGGGAGAGGGCTGGACCCACTCCAGGTAAGGTTTGCAATTCGATGAGACTTGCGATGTTGGGGTTTAAAACCCCTGAGGTCTTGGCTTTCTTGAGACTTTGGGGCATCGGGCGATGAGCCTTTCCTAAGGTCTCAGATGCCTCTGTGGAATCGAGGGGAGATTGCTCCCAGGACAAAACTTGTCCATGAACTTCTAAAGGAGAAAGAGACAGGCGAGCTTCAACACTCCTCCAGCCAGTTCCGGCAAAAAAGAGGCCTGCGCAGAGCCCAAGAAGTCTGATTTCCCCTCGGCTGAAAACGTTCAAGCGGTAGTCCGCATGTTGTCGTAATTCTAGAACTTTTCTGGACTTACGCAACATTCTTGTTGGAATGTTTCAACGCTGCAGCCACCAATTCCCGGAAAAGGGGACTGGGTTTTAGAAGGCTCGAAGTCAGTTCGGGGTGGTACTGGCAACCCATGAAATAGGGGTGGTTGTCCAATTCGATCACCTGCATGATCGGAGTCCCTGGAGCCTTGCCGGTGAAATGGAGGCCTGAAATCTCCAGTCGTTCGACGTATTCCGGATTGACCTCGTAACGGTGGCGGAAGCGTTCGCGGATCCGGACACTGTTGCCATAAATCTGGCTGGCCTTCGATCCCTTGCGGATCTCCACGTCGTGACCGCCAAGCCGCATGGTGCCGCCCTTGCGAGTGATTTGCTTTTGGCCTGGCGGGTAGCAGATCACCTTGTGGGGAACCGGCGAATCGGGACTCTCCACCTCTTCCGAATTGGCGCCGACCAGCCC
>CAIKAA010000113.1 GCA_903825275.1 uncultured Fibrobacterota bacterium
AGGCGATGGCCTTCACCTTCACCACCTTGCTGGTTGGGTTCATCTTGCTGGATTTGAGCAAGTTCGGATTTCCCGAGTTGCATGTGGTCGCGGGCTACGAGTTGATGTTCTGCGCTTCGGGTGCTTGGTACATGATGGCGGCGGCGATTTTGAATCCGCTGTACGGTCGGGATCTTCTTCCGGTCGGGAAACCGGTGATCGGTTGAAGGGAATCTGTCGTTGGAAGTGCAGGGATTGGTAGATTGACTCCTCACATGTTCCGACGTCCTTTCCCTTTCTACGGTTTGCTCGCCAGCTTTGGTTTCTTGCTCGCTGGTGAGGCCACCGCCCAAACTGCCGACGATGTGGCCCGCGAGGTCCAGCGTCTGCGGGTCCAGATCGATCAAGAACGCAAGTCGATGGCGCAGGATTCCGCCCGACAGGCGGAATGGCGATCCCAATCCAAATCGCGGGTGGCGTCGATGCGCTCCGAGACCAAACGTTTGGCTGTGGAGCGCGACAGCCTGCGACAGGTTTTGGATCGGGGGAGCAAGCCCAAAGCTCCTGCCGCGCCTCCGGTCACACCGGCGGTGGCGCGCAAGAAGGCGTTTTGCGAGATTCTGGCCCGCGAGATCGACAAGACGATCCCGCTATTGGCCAAGGAGCTGGACGGAGGAGCCGAACTGGGCGAACAGTGGTCCCACCTTTCGAAGGGCTTGCGCAACGGTTCCGAAGATCCTTCCGAAGCCCTGGCTCGCTTTTTGGATGATTTGTCGGAACGGATCGACCTGGGATCGCGGATTTCCAATCATGCCGGGACCTTTACCGATGCCACTGGCAAGGCACTGCGTGGCACCTTCTTGGATGTCGGGGCCAGTCTCCAAATCTTTGTGGACCGCGACGGCGCCAAGGCCGCGATTCGCCTGCGCGGGGAACGCGCCTTGCACGAAGTGGAGCCTTCCGATCAAGTCGCCGCTCTCGCCAAGGCTTCCCGGATTTTGGTGGGCCAAGGGGAGCCGGGATGGATCTTCTTGCCGGTCACGGGAGCTTCCAAATGAGTCGCTTCATCTGGTCCGTTCTGTCAATTTCTGTCGCCTTTGTGGGCCAGGCCCTAGGTCAGGCTGCCAGTACCGCCGCCACCGCCAGCAAATCCCAAAAATTGGAGTTGGCTTCGGCACAGAGGCAGCGCGATAGCTTGGTGTCCCTTCGTTGGGAAGCTCGCCGCCAAGCCTTGGCCGAGCGCGACGCCTGGCAAACCGATTTCAATCAGGTGCGCGATAGCCTGGAGTCGATTCGCGAAGAACGAACCCAGCTGGACGCCGAAGTGCGTCGTCTGGTTCGGGAGGAAGCTTCTTTGTCGGCGCCTGTTCCCCAGGTGATCGCCAATCCTCTGGATCCCTTGGACGGATTGCGTCGAAACCTTTCGGGACGCTTGGAAGCCCTGCGCGAGCGGTTGATTCGGTCGGTTCCCGTGCACCGCGACGCGCGCTTGGCCTCCTTGGATTCGGTCAGGACCGAGGTGGGCGAAATCTCGGCGGTGGAAAATAGCCTGGGCCGGGCGATTTCCGCTTGGCGAAGGGAATGGCTCCGCACCCGAGGCATCGATTCTCTATCCGGGATGTTGCCGCGTCCCGAGGGCGAGCCCACTCCGGGCAGAGTGGTTGCCGCAGGCGATTTGGGTGCCTGGTACTTGTCGGATAACCGACAGATCGCTGGCGTTTTGGTCCGCACCGGAATCGGTGGGGCTTGGGAATGGCGCGAAGACGTTTCGGATTCGGCCAAACTCGCGATCTCGCGGCTTTCCGAACTTGGGGCGATGCTTCCCCTCGATCCGGGCCTCTCGGCACCCGAAGGACCCGGCTACTTTGCCAAGGGTCCAGGACCGAACTTTCGGGAGCGTTTGGGGTCCTTTTTCAGTTTCCAAAAGGGACCGTTGCATTTGGTCGCGCTTTGGGCGGCGCGCGCCGTGATGGTGCTGTTGGCCTTCTTGGGCGTGGTCGTGGGTTGGATCGGATGGCGCCGCCACCGGATCATCCGCAAGCAAGAACGCGATGCGATGGTCTACGAAGAACGAATTTTGCCCGGCATGAGCGATTCCCGCAAGGCGGCAGAATTGCTGGGAGCTTGTCCGAACACGTACCTGGGTCGAATTGTTCGCCACGGCGTAGAAAGCCGGGACTTGTCTCCGGAAGCGTTGGAACAGTTGTTGACCGCCGTTGAATCTGCAGAAACGCGCAAGCTGGAACACAACCTGTCACGCCTGGGAACCATTGGATCGAACGCGCCGTTCATTGGGTTGTTCGGGACCGTGTGCGGCATTTTGGACGCTTTTGCCGCCTTGGGGCGCGAGGGGGCGGGGCCCCAAGCGGTCATGACGGCGATCGCCGAGGCCTTGGTGGCCACGGCCGTGGGACTGTTGGTGGCCATTCCCGCCATCTGGGTGTTCAACGCCCTCCAATCGCGGGTCCAGGAATTGTCGGGTCGGGCCCGCGAGCTGCGCACCTTGATGGTCGCGGCCTCTTTGGAGGCCGCCGTGCGGGGCGGTTCTCGGAAGACCTGACATGGCTGGCGACGCAGGCGTCCCTCGCAGGCCCATCACGGCGATCAACATGACGCCGCTCGTGGACATCATGCTCGTCCTTTTGATCATTTTCCTGTTGGTCACCCAAGCGGTCGATTCGGCCTCGGTGCCGGTCAAGCTCCCCAAGGCCGCAAACTCTTCTTCATCGGCCCCCACTGCCGTGATGGTGAGCCTGGATGCCTCGGGGGCGCTTCGGGTGGATGGACGGTTTTCGGACCGCCCGGCTCTGCGTCAATTTTTGTCTTCGCGAGCCAAGCGCGACACCTCTCTGCAAGTGGTTTTGGCCGCCGACGAGCGGCTGGCCTACGCCAAGGTGATCCAGGTGCTGGACGACATCCGCGGGGCCGGGGTGTTCCGCTACGCCCTCAAGGTGCGTTCGGGCGGCCAATGACCATGTGGTCTAAACTCGGATGATCCGTCGCTCCCCCGATCGGGTGAGGCATGTGCCGGATTGGGCGGCGCTGCCCAGTGGTGCCACCGGGTTGAAGGCGCCATTCGATGTCGCCATCCATGTCCCGCACGGGTTGGTTCGCAAGCTTTCCACCGTCGCGGCGGTGGCAGGGGCCGGGTTCTTTTTGGTCTGGTTGGTCCTCAAATCGCCCGACCAAGGCGACAGCAGCTTGCGCAAAAACACCCAAACCCACGATGTCCAGGTGGTGACCGATCCTCCCGTGCCTGTGGTGCCCCAAGCCGACGAATTGACCGTGGTGACTCCATTGGACCGACAAATTCCGACCACCGCCACTCCAGTGCCCGTCCAGACCCCGTCGGTGGGATTGGTGGGACAAGGCGAGATGGGCGGGAAGGGCAATGGCATTCCTGGATTGGACCTAGGGCTGGAAGGCAATGGCGAAGGCCTGGCGGTGGCGAGTGGCACAGGTGGCAAAGGCAACGGGGCGGGGACCGGAATCGGCAACGGCGTGGGTTCCCAGCGGTTTGTGTACCAATTGGGCCAGGTCGACCAGGATGCTCAGCCGGATAAGATCGTCGATCCACCGTACCCGCGCCGCGCCAAGGAAGATGGGGTCGAAGCCGCCGTCGAGTTGCGACTCTTGATCGACGAGCGCGGTCGGATCGAACAGATCGAGGTGTTGGGCGCTCCGCCGGGCTACGGATTCGACGTGGCCCTCAAGACCGCGAGCCAGCAATGGCGCTTCAAACCAGCCCACTTGGGAGGCGTTCCGGTGCCGGAATGGGTGCGGATGCCGTACTCCTTCCACCTGGAGTGATCGCCATGCACCTGTTTCAAAAGATTCTGCTGGTCTTCGCGATCCTGGCTTCCCAAAGCAGGGCCGAAACCAAGGTCGATTGGTTCGCCCGGGCTGGTTCCGCCTACGATTCGGGGTTGTTCGAAAAGGCTGCCTCCATTTACCGCGAGGCGGGGCGACGGGGCATTCAACCGGCCATTGCTTGGTTCAATTATGGAAATTGCCAGGCCCGGATGGGGCATCGCGGTGAGGCGGCGGCCTCTTGGCGCAAGGCGATCGAATGGGCGCCGCGCTTCAAGAGGGCCCACTTGAATTTGGCCATTTTGTCGGAAGAAGACGGCCAGGTCGGATCGGCGGTGACTGAATACCGCAAGCTATGGGAATTGGACCCCAAAGACGCCACTGTGGCGATCCGGCTGGGGGAGCTTCAACTGTCCCAAGACGATCCGGTGGGGGGGATCGAGTGGTTTGAAAAGGCCGTGGCAGCCGATTCCTCGGTTACGGGTGGCTACGAAGGTTTGGTGAGGGCCCATTTGCAGGCTCGCGATACCTTGGAGGCGCGTCTTGCCCTAGAGCGATGGACCGAATTTGCTCCCGACACCTCGGGGCGCAATTGGTTTGCCAAATCGGCGCTTTGGGAACAGGCCGGTGACCGCGAGCAGGCGCGGATCAGTTGCGAGACCGGATTGGCTTATTCACCCGGGTATGTGGAAGGGTGGATGCGTTTGGCGCGGATCCACCAACTCGACGGAGACGAGGCCACGGCGGTGGCCGTTTTGAAAACCGCGACCGACCGATTGCCCTCGGAAGGCCGGCTGTGGAAGGCCTTGGGACAGAGCGCCCTGCGCGAGGGCGATGGGGAAATGGCCTACCAAGGTTTGAGCCAGGCACTCCTTCACGGTGAGCGGGGGGCGGCGGACTTGGTCCGGATCTTGGCCTCGTGGCACGAGGCGCGGGGGGAGTTGGACCTAGCAAACCGGGCTCGCGAGCTGTACAAGAGCGTCAAGAAGTGACCTGCAAATTTTTGCAAACCCTCGCAAGTTCTGATTTTACATCGTATTATGAAGAATCAGAAACCAGGCCTTTCAGGAGAAATCGCATGCGTAACCGCCTGACATCCGGACTCATTTCCCGCTTTGCCGTTGCCGCCGTGCTCTTGGCCGC
>CAIKAA010000114.1 GCA_903825275.1 uncultured Fibrobacterota bacterium
CATCGCTGCGGGATTGGCTCACAGTTTGTACCTCAAAACCGATGGGACATTATGGGCAACTGGGTTCAATTCCATGGGCCAGCTTGGTGACGGGACCACGACCCAACGGACCAAGGGAGTGAAAGTCGATTCCTCTGTCAAGTACATCGCTGTAGGTGGTTACCACAGTCTCTACATCAAGTCCGATGCCACGATGTGGGCGATGGGATTGAATTCCTACGGGCAACTTGGGGATGGGACGACGACCAACCGGTCCAGTCCGGTGAACGTCGCTGCCAACGTGAAAATCATTTCCGCAGGGCAGTACCACAGTTTGTTTTTCAAGGCCGATGGCACCTTGTGGGGGACTGGATACAATCAAAACGGGCAACTCGGTGACGGGACCACGACCAATCGGACCACACCAGTCCAGATCCCTTTTTGAGGAGTTGAACGACTGAAACAGGGGCGAGAACCCTCACCGGCTAGAGGACCGATGGATCTGCCGGTTCTCCTTCCGAAGGGGGTTCCGGTGGGACGCCGTTCGTTTCCGCAGAGATGCCCTGTCGATTTTCGCGCTTCGTTGTCGCTCTGAACAGAGATCCCGAATAAGGAATAAGCCTCTACGTTCATACCTTTCTCTTTGGTATGAACGTTCACAAAGATCTTCCATGCCCCGGCCAAGAATTTGCACCCATGAGCCAACGCACCACCTTCAAGCTGGGTGGTTTGGCGAGAGTGTTCCTTGAGCCGCGTGATGAACAAGAGCTCCTTGCGGCTCTGCATTGGGTGAAATCGGAAAGTTTGCCGCTTTTTGTCGTTGGTCGAGGGTCCAACCTGATTGTTTCCGACGCAGGTTGGCCTGGTGCCATCGTCTGCCTCGCCGCAAACTTTACTGGGGCCGATTGGACGGAGGTTGGAGCATCGGTGCGTTCGGGAACTCGCTTGACGGAATTTGTCGTGCAGGCCGTGGGGCGAGGGTTATCGGGTCTGGAAAAACTTGCGGGGATTCCGGGCACGGTGGGTGGTGCGGTGTTCATCAATGCAGGGGCCTACGGGCAGGAATTCGGCGATCGAGTGGTGGAAGTGAAAAGTTTGACCCGTGACGGAATTTGGCGTGAACGATCTCGCGAGGAATGCGGTTTTGCCTACCGCCATTCCACCTTTCGAGACAACGGCGAAATCGTGGTTTCGGCGATGGTGGAACTTGAGCCTGGAAACGTGGAAGATCTGCGCGCATCGGTGCGGGAAACCCAAAAGGCTCGCATCGACAAACAGCCATTGGATCTGCCCAACGCGGGATCCCTCTTCAAACGGCCTGTGGGCGGCTTTGCCTCCAAAATGGTCGAAGAGGCGGGACTCAAAGGTTTCCGCGTGGGAAATGCTGCCATCAGTGAAAAGCATGCAGGCTTCGCGGTGAATCTTGGTGGGGCAACGGCGACCGATGTGTGGAATCTTTCCGCGGAAGTCATCGCCCGCGTCCAGGTGTCCCACGGGGTGACCCTGGAGCGCGAGGTGGTGTTTCTGGGTGATTTTTAGCCCCAGGGACCATTGGAAAGGTTGATCATCCCGGGCCAAGTAGAATCCAGAGCAAGATGTGTTTATTTTTCAAGCGATCCAAGCCGGATCAATTTTCAGCCCAAGAGAGGTCTTCATGAAGCTCAAATTTTGTTCCGTGATGGTCCAGGATCAGGAAAGCGCCCTTGCCTTCTATACAGAAATTCTGGGGTTTCGGAAGATGGCAGATCTCTCGATGGGAGAGTTTCGATGGTTGACGGTCGTTTCTCCTGACGGAATCGAAGGTGTCGAATTGGTCTTGGAGCCGATTGGGTTTGAGCCAGCTCAGGTGTACCAAAAAGCGATGCTGGATGCAAGCATTCCCGCTCTAGCTTTGATCACCTCCAACCTCGAATTGGATCACCAAAAATTGCTGGGTCGAGGGGTCAAATTCCGAACCGAACCAACCCGAATGGGTCCCATTTCAAGCGCGTTGTTCGAGGACACCTGTGGCAACGTGATTCATTTGGTGCAACCTCACGTTTGAGGGAATGATCGTTTCGAATGAAATCAATCGCTGGCATCTTGATTTAGGGACGCCTCATGGGTTTCGGCACGCTTTCGAATTAATTCAGATTCGATGTAGATTTGTTCATACATTTCATCGATTATTTTCCGTTGAATTTTCGCCGTTTCAATTTCGATTTTTTGGTTGACTATGCCGCAATAGAAACAGTAATTCCTCTTCCAAAGGAAACCTTTCTTTCCGCAAGAATCGCATTTTGATTCGAATATCGAGTTTTTTTGGGAGTCAATCATGATGTTGGCGGTACTTCATGTCGTCGAACCGTGAAGAAGGAATTCCGGATCCATCCATGGGCACTCCTTTGTCCTATAGGCAAGTGGTTCTTTTTCTCAATCTCTGGGCAAAAAGCCCAGAAAAGGAGGTGGGTGGGACGCATTCCCCGTCAAAATAAATGTGCGTGTGAGGCGAGCGAGGGAAGCCTTTTCGCGAACAATTCACCGTTGAGTTTGTACTGGTTTAGGGTGCCTTTCAGGAGTCGCTTTTGGATCCCGCCAGCCTGTTCGCCAAGGCTTCGATTTTGGCGGATGCCCGGATGGCTTTGATCCAGCGATCGGGGACTCCGGCGCGGCCGCGGCGGGCGCCGATGGCGGCACCGGCGATGGCGGCATTGGTGTCGGTGTCGCCGCCTTCCAAAATCACCACTTCAAGTACGTCTTCCATCGAGGCCTCGTTGCGAAGAGCCCAAAGGCCCACTTGCATGGCCTTGACCGTGTAGGACTTGGCCTTGCCGTCCAGCAAGAACATAGAGAGGGGAGCCCGCGAGCCGCGAATGGCATCGCAGACCGGCTCGGGGGCGCCTTGGAGGTGGACTTCCTCGGCCAAGGCGTCCAATAGAAGCGGCTCGTCGCGAAGGATGGTGGCCACGCCCAGGTTCAGGGCGATGGCCGACCAGACGCACAAGGGATTCCAGTGGGTGACCTTGGCGGAGATCGCGGTTTGGGAAACAATTCGTTGGGGATCTTGGTAAAACTTGATCGCCACCGGAAGCGAGCGCACCACGGCAGCGTTGTTGGCGCTCCAGTTGCGTCCCAGGCGTTGGAACACTTCCTCGCTGGCTTCTTCCACCGGAACTTCGCCTTCTACCTCATCGAGCACGCGTTCCACCAAGGTGGGAATCCCCCGTCCGTTTTGATGGCGCCACACATTGAGGCGCGCCGCCAAATCGTCCAGTCCCAGCCGATCCGTTTCGGCTAGGCTTTCGGCGACCACCATCGCCTGGGCAGTGTCGTCGTCCCAAAGCGAGTTCTTTTCCGTGTCCAGAATTTCGCGAACGGTCCCTCCCGACAAGCGGAAGATTTCGGTGGCAGGCCAAACATTTTCAAACGGCAGCCCCAAAGCGTTCCCGCAAGCAAGCCCGAGCAAGCACCCCTGGGCGCGCGAAATCAACGGCAATTCGATGGTATCGGTCATCCCCCAAAGGTAGCCCTTGTAGGGATCGGGCATGCCCGATCCCTACAAGGGCCCGATCCCTACAACGACAACGACGACAACGTCAACAACAGCCTACGGTCCGACCACCGCCGTGGCACCGACCGTTGCTGCCTGGATCGCGCCGTCGTACATCGCCGACACGAAGGCGCCCGGTCGCAGGTAGGTGCCTGCATAGGCGGCGCGCGCGCCCACCATCAGGGTCGCCGATTTGTGCGGGGCCAACGCCAGGTAGTGGAACACCCGGTCGTCGCGGAATTCGACCCTTCGGACATTCGATGCTTCGGCCCCCGCAGGGCCTTCCAAGCGGTCGTTGCGGATCTCCCATCCACCCGGGAAGACCTGCACCAAGGCGAGGTTGTCCAAGTACTTGTCCGTTTCGTTCAAGACGGTGGCTTGGATCCGGAAATCGTCGCCTTGGCGGATGGACAGGGGGTCGATCGATTTGCCGCCAGGGTCCAGGTAGACCACCGTCAAAAGCAAGCCATTGGAGGGCGGCACCGGTTTTCCCGGGGGATCGATGCCGATGCGCGTGAATTGGAGATCCAAGGGGCCTTTGCCAGAATTCGTTACCTCAAGACTCCCCGAAGCCGTGGGGGGAAGTTCCACCTTCGCCCCCCCTTTATTCCCCGACACTTTTTGCCAAGCACCACCACCGACGCGCCACTGGGCCTCGAAGGTCGGACCGGTTCCGCGTTTCTCGAGCCAACTGGAGATCGCCCACAGCACGGTTCCTCCCTCTTGGGTGGAAAGCCAGATGTTGCCGTCGCGGATGGTGGTTCGCAGCGATTGGAAGAGATCTAGCGACTTTTTTTCTTCGCCCAACCGCACCATGGCCTCGAGCATCATGCCTCGGTCGCGCACATCCGACCACAACCATTCTCCCAAACTGCGCGAACTGGACACGGACAGCCCGGCATGGCCCGACAATTCCTGTCCGGCATCCTTACGGCCAGACGACGCGTAAGCCGCCGCCAACATCCACTTTTCCAGATCGGAAAGGTTAGCGGCCCGCAACTGGTTCATGTGGGAAAGGTCTGCCTTGCCTGCTTGGGCCAGAATGTCCAATCGGACGATCTGGGCGAGGGTGTCGCCGCCTTGGGCATAGGCCCCGGGACTCCAGCGCGTCGAGGCATCGACCAGGTGGGCCAGGTACGGGTCCCAGATGGACGTGGGCAACGTATGCCCCGCCGCTTTGGCGGCCAACAGGAATCGACCAGCCCACAGCGTGCCCCATTCGTAAGGCTTGCCTTCGCCGGGCCACAGCGAGAAAGCGCCGGATGCGGTCTGGAAGGTGCGCAGCTTGGTCAAGGCCGCCTCGACATTGGCGTCGGCCTCCTTGAGTCGCGCCTCGGGCGCGTCGGGGACCAGTTTGCGCAAAAAGATCTGCGGCATCGCCCCTGACATGGTCTGCTCCAAGCAGCCATGGGGGTAGTGAACCAGTTCGTCGATTCGCCGTTCCAATCCCACCAGGCCGATGGAGGAAAATTCCAGGCGCATCTTGCGCGTGCCTTCGGCTCCAAACGCCTCGATCGGCACGCTCCAGGTCTGACCCGACAGGGGCGAGCCTTCCTGGACAATGGCCCGCATTTCTCCGGGCAAGCGCACCTCCAACGGTTGGTCGACCGAGGCCTTGCCGTAAGAGCTCCCGGCCTGGACATGGACCGCAGCCGTCCCCAAGCCCTGGGTTGCCTTGACAGAAAATGTCACAACCTGGTCGCCAGCTTCCTTGAAATGGATGGATCGATCCGACGCCCCTTCGATGGTGACTGGGCCGTCGATGGAGAGTTTGACAGATACGGTCCCCTTGCGATCCGAAAAGACCGTCACGGGAAGCTCGGCTTTGTCTCCAGGAGCCAAGCCCCGCGGCACGGTCACCAAGGCCATCACGGGAGCGCGCACCGGAGTGGATTTCTCGGTCGAGCCGAACGCCGTTCCCGAAGAGGCCACCACCATCACGCGCACCGATCCGGTGTAACGCGGAATGGAAATTTCCACATCCTTCCCGCCTTTGGGAATCTCGAGCGGCCCCATCACCACCACCATGGGGGGGAACGGATTGGACTTTGCGTTGGCGGCTTTGCGCCGGGCGTCCTCGTCGCCACCCACCGCGAACAACCGATCGGTGCGCCCCCTCCAGGCGTTCATCACCTGGTCGTGCATGTCCCATCCCACCACTTGGAGGGCCTCCTTGCCAAAAAAGGCGGGCCAGGGATCGGGAGTCTTGAAGCGCGTGAGGTCGAGCAAGCCTTCGTCGACCACCGCGATCACGGCCCGCATGGGACGGTTTTGGTCTTCATGGATCCGGATCTTCACCTTGGATTCCGGGCGCAGTTCGGAAGGCAAATCGATTTGGGGTTTGAGTCGCGTTGCGGGGTCCACAACCGCGATGGGAACAAGTCCCCACATGCGCAAAGGGCGGTCGGTGGGCACGGGCCAGGTCTGCAATTGGGTGACCTGCACATACACGCCGGGGCGCATTTCTTCGGTCACCTTGGTTTTCCAAGAAGTCTCTGAACCGTTGGTCGAAATCCATTCTTGGGACAAAATCCGCCGTCCCCGCATCACTTGCACCAAGGCCTTGCCGTTTTGGGCCGACGGAAACCGGACCTCCAGTTTCTGACCTGGCTCGACCGTGTCTTTGACTGCCGAAAGCCGCAACATGGCGGGTGCCTGGCTGGCCTGTCCCGAACCGGCCTCTTCGCCCCCGCCCCAGACTTGGAAAACTCCTCCCGCGACATGGCCGCTAGCTAAGTCTTTCACCAAAACCAAATATTGTCCGCTAGAATCGGGCGTGTAGACCACCCCTTGGCCCGAGGTCGTGGTCAATTTGGTCACTTGGTGGGTTTCTCCGCGTTCCAAAAACCCCAAGTATCGGTCGCCATTTTCCCACCACCACCAATGCGAATTGCGGTAGACCACCACCTCCATCGCGCGTCCTTGGGCGGGGCGCAGGTCGGTCCCCACCGAGACCGCATCGAGGGTCACCCCGTCACCCGTCGAGGCCCAAGACCAACCGTCTTTGGTGTGGATCGCCAATCCTGCATAATGGTCGAATGGCCACAAGGGAAGCCCGACCCGATCCACCGAGGCTTGACCGCCCGGCTCGAAGACACGTGATCGCACCCAGGCGGTCATGGGTCCTTCCACGCCTTGGGTGGGAACAGGCAGGCGCAACGAGGCCTTGCCTTCGCCATCGAGCGTTCCTTCCCAAACGACCGCCTCTTCCGTTGGGTTGCGGGTTTTGGTCGGGTCGCTGAACGAATACCCTTCCATTCCCTTGGGGGCGATTTCCTTGGGAGTGAGGGACATTTCCACCTTGGCCGCCAATCCCGCCGCCGATCCACCCGACAACCAATGGGAACGCAGGACGGTGTTTTGTCCACCCACCTGGATCGATTTGGCGTCCAGCTCGATCTTGAGGCGATTGGGCCGCACGGTTTCGACAAGAATGGGCAAGGTGGCGGAAGCCGGTCCGGCTTCGGCGAGCACCGACCACCGACCGGTGGCGTCTTCGACACGGGTCGCGGTCCGCCAGCCAAAATGGCCATCGGGTGCGGCGCGCAGCACCGTGGTGGCTACCACCCGTCCTTGGGGGTCGCGCAACGTCAGCTTGATCGGTAGGCGATCCAAAAGTTTTCCGTCTTCGCCGCGCAACAGACAACCCACGAAGATCGAATCTCCGGGCCGGTAGACTCCGCGTTCCGAATACGGAAAGAGCCGCAACCCATCGGGCCGGGTCTCGCCTCCGACGTCGAAGCGCGAGACATTGCGGGCTTCGCCGTCGTGGAGTCGCAAGTACCCCAGATGGACCTTGCCGTCCTTGGTCGATTTGGCGCGCAAAAGCACCGCATGGGCGGACCCGGAAAGCTCCAGGAAACCATCGCCGTCGGTTGTGCCTTCGGCCACCACCGCATCGTTTTCGGCCAAGGCTTGGACCTCGACGCCTTTCCAGGGTTTGGCGGTGATCAAGTCATGCACCACGGTGGTGAGCTTGCCATCGGGATCGCGCCAAGTCATCAAGCCAAGATCGGAGACCAACACGTTGCGGATCTGGCGCGACCCCCAGCCTTGGTACCAGTAGCTTGGGGCGCATGGATTCTCGCGTTCGTCCCAGCGCATGTTTTCGGAGCCATCTTCCTCACCGGACTCATCGCCGTCTTCTGGAGTGCGGCGTTCGCCCACGACACCCTGCGAGACAGGCTTGTTCTCCGAACATCCGTAGAGCATTCCTTGTCGTTCCTTCACGATTTCGATCGTGTACAGACCGGCCCCCGATTTGGACAACATGGGTCCCAAGTCGATTCCAACATCCAAGGGTTCGTTTCGCTTGGCCCCCAGTTGGATCACTCGGTTCCACACCGCCTCGCCCTGGATCCGGCTGGAACCGTTGTTTTCCGAAAGGGTGTTGTGAAAGAGAAATTCAGGAATGTTTTGGGGGTCGACCCGGCGCACGATCACCTGCACCCGCGAAAGATTGACGCTTTGGAAGTGGATCTTGTTTTCGCCCAAGGACGGCAGAATCACGCCTGACTCGGAAAAGGAGACCGACGGCTTGAGATCTTGGAACACGGCGGACAGCTCAAACCGGTCCGTCAATTTCTGTCCAGACAGCCCCGGCAGGCCTTTTTCCAACACCAACGTGGCTGGCCCCGATCGGTTGGACCAGGAAAGCCGCAAACGCCCTTCGATCTTTTCGATCACCACCCCTTTGAGCGCCCCCTCCTGCGAAGCCGCCTCTTGTTTCACCACCAGAGGAATCGGGGAATTGGAATCCCGCAATCGGGTGCCTTCCACCACAGCCAACCCTTCCAAATCCGCCACCGGCGCGGTCGGATCCGAGAGCAAGCAATCAAATCCATTTCTGCCGTTGGCACTCCACGATCCGGCCCACAAGACCCCCATGGCGTCGCCTTTGGGAATCGCGATTTCGGGAAGCTTGGCATCGGACTCGAGCCCCGCCTCGTGGGCGTTGACTTCCACCGAGAGCGGCTTTCCGTTGCGACAAATTCCGTCAATCACCAAAATCCCCGCGCCGTCGTCGGCCCCGGAGCCGTTCCAGGAGGCCTTGAGATCGGCACCCGATTGGTGGACCGAAAACCACTTGTCTCCTTGTCCCTTGGGAGGAGAACTGAAGGCGACCCGGATCGA
>CAIKAA010000115.1 GCA_903825275.1 uncultured Fibrobacterota bacterium
CCAGCGGCTTTGCAGCCGATCGCAGGGCGAATCGCTATTTACGGATAGGCTCTTAAAGTCCCATCCAAGGAGTCTGATCCTGGATGGGATAGACATTGACATTTCATTTTCATTCCGTAGATCCCGTCCCTTTTCAGGGAATCACTATGGCAGAAGGTTCCTCCATTGAAACTTGAAGAAATGAACGTTGCGAAGGGTTTTCCCGATTCCAATCTCGTGCCCTTTCCCCAGGAACGGGTCGCCGCCTGGACCACGACAAACTGCCTGGCCGCCTTCCCCGAGGCTTGGAATGGCCGCGTCCTATCGATCGCCGACCATTTTCGGGAAGAGACCTTTACGACTGCATTCCTCGACAAATTCTGCGAATCCACGAGAAATGGCGAAGAAATTGAAATCCGCGCGGGATCGATCTGGCCATTGCCTCAAAGTTGAACTCACGACCTCGGATCAGAGCACGTCGCTCCCCCAACCAGAAAGTCCGATGGTCACTCCCTGGACTCGTTGCCTGTCCACTCGGTCGCGCCTTTGCCTGAACCAATCAGAGGGTTGCTCCGTTATGACGAAATTCGCTTGGCATTGGTGCGCGATGCAAGGCGCCCAAAATGTCCTCGTTTCTCGAAAAGGGACTCAGACCCCCCGTTTTTGCTGGTGAGGATGATTTTTGTGCCTTCGACCTCGGCACCCTGACCGCCTAACCTCCCCCTCCTTCTCAAGGAACGGTCACAAGCTTCCTGGGGATTTGGGCCTATTTTTCCTTCCTTTGTGATTCGATTTGCCTAATGCCGGACCTGGAGTTCGGTTCCCAGGGTTTAGGATGCCCAAGGGAGGGCCCGGAGTCGAGCCACGACCCGGGAAAGATCCTAGGATATTTTTCGCAGAGGAATCCCATGACCGTTCGCGTCCGTTTTGCTCCTTCTCCAACCGGTTACCTCCATGTGGGAGGCGCCCGATCCGCATTGTTCAATTGGCTGTTTGCCCGAAAGATGGGTGGACAATTTCTGTTGCGCATCGAGGACACCGACCAGAGCCGCTACAATGAACAGTCCCTGCAGGATCTGATTCGCGATTTGAAATGGTTGGGGCTCAACTGGGACGAAGGTCCAGAAGTGGGCGGTCCCTACGAACCCTATGTCCAGAGCCAACGCTTGGGGCTTTACAAGAAGCACGCCGAGGAATTGATCGCCAAAGGCTTCGCTTACCGCTGCTTTTGCACTTCCGAACGGATGGACGAGGTTCGCAAACGCCAGGAAGAGAACAAGCTGCCGCCCGGATACGACCGACATTGCCGAGACCTGGATCCGGTGGAATCGGCGGCTCGTGCGGCGGCGGGCGAAGCTCATGTGATCCGGTTCAAATCGCCCTTGGGCGGCAAGACGGTGTTCAACGACTTGGTTCGCGGCGAAATCGAATACCAAAACCACCTCCTGGACGACCTTGTCCTTTTGAAGACCGACGGTTTCCCGACTTACCACTTGGCGCACGTCGTCGACGACCACGACATGCGGATCTCCCATGTGTTGCGCGGGGACGAATGGATTCCCTCGACCCCCCGACATGTCCTCATGTTCAAGGCGTTCGGTTGGGAACATCCGGTCTACTGCCATCTTCCGGTGATCTTGGCGCCGGGCGGGGGCAAATTGTCCAAACGCAAAGGGGCCGCCTCGGTGGGGGATTACCGCGAGAAGGGGTATTTGCCGCAGGCTTTGTTCAACTTCTTGGCGCTTTTGGGATGGAGTCCCGGCGACGACCGCGAAAAGATGACTTTGCCAGAACTGATTGAAAGTTTCAGTCTGGAGCGGATCATGCCGAAATCGGCAGCCTTCGACGAAACCAAACTCGAATGGCTGAACGGCCAATATTTGATCGACACTCCTGCCGAAGACCTTTACGTCGAAATCCGCAGATTGTTGGAGCTGCGCGGCTACGCACCTGACCTAGCGGCCAAACCCGAAATGCTCGCGCGGCATGTGGGGCTGTTGAAAGATCGCTCCAAGCGACTCGACGAACTGGTCGATACAGGTCTGTATTTTTGGCGCGACCCGGATTCCTACGAGGAAAAGGCACTGGCCAAGTACTGGAAACCAGAAACCGCCCAACGCCTCGGGAAGCTCTTGCCCAAACTGGAAGCCGTGGATTGGACCGCCTCGGCACTTGAAGCCTTGTATCGGGCCGAAACCGAAGAACAGGGAATCAAATTCGCGGAATTGATCCATCCAACCCGCCTTTCCGTCTCGGGATTGTCGTTTGGACCAGGGTTGTTTGAGCTTTTGGAAGCCCTGGAGAAGGCAACGGTGATCCGGCGCATCCGGGTGGCTTTGGAAACATTGGCCACTTGATGGCGGACTTTTTTTGGGGTGGACAGAATCTAGACCCCAGCTTTTCCTAACTTCAGGTTGTGAACACCGGCAGGTTAGGCAATCCCGGTGGAGACCGAACCCAGGCATTTGAAAAGGACCCAGTCTCCCCCGAAACCCTAGGCGTCATGCAAATTGACGCCGACCTGAAAATCGTTGCTCTCAATCGATGGGCGGCGAGGCTTTTTGGGGTCGAGGCTGAAGATTGGTTGGGGCGCCAGGCAACCGATTTGGGCGGCGACCTTTTGGAAGCCGGGCCGCTGGCGGATCTCGCCGATTATCTGGCGAACCCCATCGGGTTTTCCGAGTGGGAACGCGAAACGGCCTCCAACGCCGAGCAGCCCCGAAGCCTTCATTTCCGCGCCTTGGCCCAAGGGATCGGCCACACGATTTTGGTCGAGGATGTCACCGAGCATCGGGCCTTGGAAAGCCGCTCCAAGGCCATCGTCGCATCCGCCAAAGACGGCATGGTCGTGGTCGACGAACAGGGAATCATCCAGTGGCCCAACGGCCGTTTTGGCCAGTTGTTCGGTCTTCACTGGCGTCAATTCAAAGGCATGAAGTTCCAAATGGCGGTGGACCTGATCTCGGAGTGTTTTGAGAACCGCTCCGAGCTGGTGCGATTCATTCGCCAAGTGGAGCGCTCTCCGGAAACCCATGCCGAAGAAATTTTGGAAGTGGCTTGGCCGCAACGCCACGTCTTGCTGGTGAGCACCCGAGCCATCTCCTCCGAGCGAGGCAAGAACATCGGGCGGGTCTGGACCTTTTCTGACGTCACGAAGTTCAAGGACATGGAGCAGGAGCTGCGCGGTTACGCCAGCCAACTGGAATCGCGGGTCAAGGACCGGACCCAGGAGCTCGAAAAGCAAAACGTCGAGTTGGAAAACGCCCGGCAGGGACTTGAAAAGGCCCAGCGAGCTTTTGAGGAAGAGCTGGACATGGCCAAGCAAGTCCAAGATGGATTGCTGCCCGAAGTTCTTCCAGATCTGGTTGGCTGGAAAATTCATGCCGAATACATGCCCACCGGCAAAGTAGGCGGAGACTTTTTCGATGTCGTTCCCTTGGACGACGACAAGGTCTTTCTGGTCATGGCCGATGTCGCCGGGCACGGGGTACCAGCCGCTTTGGTGACCGCGATGGCCAAAATGGCCTTCCTTCGCTTTGTCCGCAATGGAATCGAGTTGTCGGTCAGCGAAATCTTGCGACAGGTGAACGCGGAATTGTACCGAGCGGTGCGAACCGATCATTACATGACGGTCTTTGCCGGACTTTTGGAATTGAAAACCGGGGTGCTCCGGTATTGCCGAGCCTGCCATCCCTACCCATTCCTCTTGCGGTCGGGAACACAGGTCGTGGAACGTCTCACCCAGCGCGGAGGGTTCTTTGTCGGCATGTTCGAAAATGCGACCTATGCCGAGGAAGAAATCCAGATCGATTCCGGAGACCTTCTGTTCTTGTACACCGACGGGCTGCACGAAAGCATGGATGCTGCGGGCCGCCAGTTTGGCTTGCAGCGTCTGGAAGCTTCGATCCAATCCAGTTGGAGGGATGGGCCGGCTGCGGCCGTTCACAACGCGTTGGCCCAGCGCGAGGGCCATGCCATGGGGCGCGCACCGAACGACGACATCACCGTTTTGGCTTTGCAGCGGCTCTGATCGAGAAGTCCAATCGGCGGGAAGCGAAGAATCTCGGGTCAAGACATCTCACGGTTGAAGGGGAGAGACATGCGTATTTGCGTCGCCGGCGGTGCCGGATACATTGGGAGTCACGTCAGCCACGCCTTCGTCCATGCCGGTCATGACGTGGTGGTCTACGACAACCTTTCCACAGGACTTCGGTCCTCTGTTCCTGCCGGGACAAAATTTGTCCATGGGGACGTGTCCGACCCTCTGCTTTCCCGCAAGACCTTGGAAGGATGCCAAGCCTTGGTCTACCTCGCGGCCTTCAAAAATGCTGGCGAAAGCATGATCGATCCGATCAAGTACACCCGCAACAACCTTCAGGCGACCTTGTCGTTTTTGGACGCGGCCATTGAGGTCGGCGTGAAGTACGTGATCTTCAGTTCGTCGGCGGCGGTGTTTGGAGATTCCCAATACCTTCCCTTGGACGAAAATCATCCCAAGGAACCGTCCAACTATTATGGATTCACCAAGTTGGAAATCGAACGGGTGTTGGCTTGGTACGACAAGGTGTTGGGGCTTAAATCAGCCAGCCTGCGCTACTTCAATGCGGCTGGCTATGATCCCGAAGGCAAAATCACCGGTTTGGAACGCAACCCCGCCAACCTGATCCCCGTGGTGATGGAAGTGGCTTGCGGCATGCGATCCGGGATGCAAGTGTTTGGCACGGACTGGAACACCAAGGACGGGACCTGTTTGCGAGACTACATCCACGTGACCGACCTTGCCGATGCCCACCTTCGCGCCTTGGGGCATTTGGAAAAGGGTGAAGCGACCTTTGCGGTCAATCTTGGCACGGGGCGGGGGCATTCCGTGTTGGAGGTGATCCAAGCGGCGGAATCGGTCACGGGCCGCAAGGTGAATTACCAAACGGTTGGTCGTCGTGCCGGCGATCCGGAAAGCCTTTGGGCATCGGGCGAGAAGGCCAAGGAATTGCTGGGATGGGTGCCTCGCCACAGTTCCATCGAGTCCATCGTTCTAACCACCTGGAACGCCTACAAGGCCAATGGGATGGTGGTTTAGTCCCTTTCCAGGGCTCCGTCTGGGCCAATGGACGCACAGAGCGTATTCGAACACGATTTGAAGTATTTCAAACGTGTTGCAAATGAACAGAAAGTCTTAGCTTTGGCCCCGTTCTTGATTTGGAGGCCTTTGCGATGTTCAAGTTGATCCCAACGGACGAAAAGTTCTTTGACATGTTCCAGCAATCCGCGGAGCTGTTCCGGAAAGGGACCGTACTTTTGCGCGAGATCGCCCAGGATGGGGCCATGTTGAAGGCGAACGCCGCCAAGTTGGAACGGTTGGAACACGACGCCGATCAGATCACCCACGAAGTTTTGGTGCGATTGGATCGCAGCTTCATCACCCCCATTGATCGCGAAGACATCCACCGGTTGGCTTTGGCCTTGGACGATTGCATGGACACCATGGAAGCCGCCGTCGACCACATGGTTCTTTACGGCATCAAAACGATCCCGGAACCGGTCAGTGCGCTGGCGGAATACATCGAGGCCCAATCCAAGCAGATTTTGGCGATGATGCCGCTGATCAAAACTCTCAAATGGGAACTGGTTCGACCCTACTGCATCGAAATCAATCGTTTGGAGAACGAAGCCGACCGGGTGACTCGTCAAGCACTTGGAGCCCTCTTCACTCCCGGCATCGATATTTTGGACGTGATCCGTTGGCGCGACATCTACGACTTGCTGGAGGGGACCACCGACAAATGCGAAGATGTGGCCGGGATCATTGAAGGCATCGTCCTGAAGCACGGTTGACCCGATGACCACATCTTTGATTCTCATCGTCGGTTTGGCCTTGGTGTTCGATTACATCAACGGCATGCACGACGCGGCCAATGCGATCGCAACCGGAATTTCCACCCGGGCGATTTCACCTCGGGTTGCCGTCATTGGCGC
The DNA here is from genome assembly GCA_903825275.1 of uncultured Fibrobacterota bacterium. Lineage (GTDB taxonomy): Bacteria > Fibrobacterota > Fibrobacteria > UBA5070 > UBA5070 > UBA5070. Next base: position 5,953 of record CAIKAA010000115.1, read on the forward strand.
GGCCATGTTCAATTTCCTGGGCGCATTTCTCTCCACGGCGGTTGCCAAAACCATCGGGGGGGACATCGCGGACGCCACGGTGTTGACCACCTCAACGGTGGTGGCCGCCTTGGTGGCCGCCATCCTTTGGAATCTCCTCACTTGGGCGAAAGGGATTCCCTCGAGTTCTTCCCATGCCTTGATCGGTGGAATCATTGGGGCGGCGATTGCTTCCAAAGGATTTTCCGTTCTAAAACTGGCGGGGATCACCAAGATCCTCAAAGCGCTGGTTCTTTCCCCGCTGATCGGATTTGCCATTGGGTTTGCGCTGATGGTGGCCATCCTATGGATCTTTCGCAACGCGGTTCCCGGGAAAATCAATCGCCGGTTCAAGGTGATGCAATGGTTCTCCACATCGTTTCTCGCGATTTCGCATGGGTCCAACGATGCCCAGAAATCGATGGGCATCATCGCGATGGCCATGGTTTCGGGAGGAATGATGGATCCCAAGCACATGTACATTCCGCTGTGGGTCAAGATCAGTTGTGCCGTGGCGATGGCGCTGGGCACCTCTTCGGGAGGGTGGCGCATCATCAAGACCATGGGCAACAAGATGATCAAATTGCAACCGGTCAACGGGTTTGCCGCGGAACTGGCCTCTTCGGCGGTGATCCTTTCCGCAAGCCACATCGGAGTGCCGGTTTCCACAACCCATTGCATCTCGGGTTCCATCATGGGAGTGGGTTCCAGCAAGCGCCTGAGTGCCGTGCGATGGGATGTGGCGAGCAAGATGCTCTGGGCGTGGGTGTTGACAATTCCTGCCACCGGTCTCGTTGGTTTTGTGGTGAGTTTGCTCGTGGAACGGCTAGCGACACTGTTTTAAGAATGCCGGTTCGGTTTGCCTTTGGTCGAACCAGCCTTGCGAAACGATTTTGGGGCTCGCGGACAAAATTTGACGAATTCGTTCTGCCTGCGCGAAATATTTCAGTCGGATTTTTTTAAGGCGATAGAAGGAATGATTCGCCTTCCACATCCTTTCTCGCCGATACCCTAGCCGGTTCATCCCCGGGGGATGTTTCGTCGCTGTTTCAACTTGTTCCATTCCGGTTTTGTCATCCTAGCTTTCCTCTCGGCACTATCCCTTTTGGAGGTTTGTCTCGGATGTTCAAGCTGATACCCACGGACGAAAAATTCTTCGACATGTTCCAGCAATCGGCGGAGCTGTTCCGGAAAGGGACTGTGCTTTTGCGCGAGGTCGCCGAAGACTGTGCACTTTTGAGAGTGAATGCCGCCAAGTTGGAACGGCTGGAGCACGACGCAGATCAGGTTACCCACGAAGTTCTGGTGCGATTGGATCGCAGCTTCATCACGCCCATCGATCGCGAAGACATCCATCGGCTGGCGTTGGCACTGGACGATTGCATGGACACCATGGAAGCCGCGACCGACCATATGGTCTTGTACGGGATCAAGACGATTCCCGAACCCGTGAAGGCGCTGGCGGAATACATTGAGGCGCAATCCAAGCAGATTGTGGCCATGATGCCTCTGATCAAAACCCTCAAATGGGACCTAATCCGTCCTCATTGCATCGAAATCAACCGACTCGAGAACGAAGCCGACCGCGTGACCCGCCAAGCCTTGGCAGGATTATTCACTCCAGGCATCGATGTATTGGATGTGATTCGCTGGCGCGACATCTATGACCTGTTGGAGGGAACGACCGACAAGTGCGAAGATGTCGCTGGGATCATTGAAGGCATCGTTCTGAAGCACGGTTGACCCAATGATGCTTCTATCTCTGGTCATTTTCGTGGTGATCTTGGCTTTGGTGTTCGATTACATCAATGGCATGCACGACACCGCCAACGCCATTGCAACCGTGGTGTCGACGCGCGTCCTTTCTCCGCGCAACGCGATCCTGCTCGCGGCGACCCTCAATTTTGTCGGTGCCCTGTGGTCGGAAGCCGTGGCCAAAACCATTGGGAAGGGGATTGTCGATCCGTCTGTGATCCATCAAACCACGGTGATGGCGGCTCTATTCGCGGCCATCGCTTGGAATCTGATCACGTGGTACTTCGGGATTCCTTCCAGTTCGTCGCATGCCTTGATCGGCGGCGTCATCGGCGCGGCCATCGCCACGGCGGGAGTCCAGGTCCTGCACCTGGATGGAATCATCAAAATTGTGAAAGGTCTGATCTTTTCACCGATCATTGGCGCAGGCATCGCCTTCTTGATCATGCTGGCAATTCTTTGGGGCTTTCGCAATGTCCCACCCGGAAAAAGCAACCGGTGGTTCAAAGGGTTGCAAATGGTTTCCGCGAGCATCATGGCGTTTAGTCATGGCATGGGGGATGCGCAAAAATCGATGGGCATCATCGTTATGGCCCTATTGGCGGGTGGCATGATGGATCCCAAAAACGTCCATGTCCCCCTTTGGGTCAAACTTTCCTGTGCAGTGGCGATGTCGCTGGGAACTGCCGCAGGCGGCTGGCGCATCATCAAGACCCTGGGGCACAAGATGATCAAGTTGCAGCCCGTGCACGGGTTCGCCGCCGAGGCCGCTGCCTCGACGGTGATTTTGACCGCTTCCAGCTGGGGAATTCCCGTTTCCACGACCCACTCTATTTCGGGCGCGATCATGGGTGTCGGTTTAACACGCCGCTTGAACTCGGTGCGCTGGGACATTGCGGGGCAAATGGTGTTCGCGTGGATCCTGACCATTCCCGCCACAGCCTTGATCGGGTTTGCGATGGTCAAGCTCCTTGGGGCCATTTTCCCTTCGGTCCTTTGAAAAGGGGCGAGCTAAGTCCGAAGGTGTTTTTGCCTTAAGACTCGAGATGCTTGTGGACGAGACGCAAGACCCGGTCCGCCAACTCCACGATTCGGAATGGTTTGGAGAGAAAGTCATCCATTCCTGCTTGCAAGGTTCTTTGGCGTGTTTCCTCGAAGGCGTCTGCGGTCAAGGCGAGGATGGGAATTCGCTTGTTGGGAATGCTGCTGTGCGGATCGCGGATCGAACGAGCAACCTCAAAACCGTCTTTGACCGGCATGTGCAAATCAAGGAGTAGCAAGTCGTAGCGCGTGCTGGCTAGCATTTCAAGTGCCTTGCCGCCATCTTCGGCAATGTCGAATTGGGCCTGGAGCTGTTGGAGGACTTGGGAGGCGAGACGGATATTGAGTCGATTGTCTTCCGCCAACAAAATTCGGAACCCCTTGAGATGAAGAGGCAGCGAAAGGGAGATGCTGGTCAGGCTGGCGGGATCCTCACCGACCGTTTCAAAGGGAATCACTAGGGAAAAGGTCGATCCTTTTCCAAGTTCGCTTTCAATCGAGATGGATCCTCCCATCGCGTGGGCGAGAATTTCCGAGATGGAAAGGCCCAAGCCGGTTCCCGATGGGGCATCGAAACCACCAAGTCGCTGGAATCTTTGGAAGACTTTTGGCTGGTCTTCGACCGCGATTCCCACTCCGGAGTCCTTGACAAAAACCGTCAATACCCCGTAGTTCACAGTGGTATCGCTCCATTGGCAATCCACTTGGACAAAACCTTCGCGGGTGTATTTGATCGCATTTCCCACCAGATTCAACAGGATCTGTTTCCATCGAACCCGATCTCCCAGGACTCTGGGCAGATCCGATCCGACTTTCCAGGATAGTTCGAGGTGCTTTTCCAACGCCAGCGATCGCAACAGGTCCATTGTCTCCTCGACGCAAGCCTGTGGACTGAATCCTCCTTGGGTCAAGGTGAGGGAGCCATTCTCCAGCCGGGCAAGGTCCAAAATATCGTTGACCAGGTGAGTAAGATGTTCCGCGGAATGTCGGATGGACCGAAGGTTTTCCTCTCTGTCTGCTTCTGGTAAAGGAGACTGGAGGGACAGATCGGCAAAGCCTTGGATGGCATTGAGGGGCGTGCGCAATTCATGGCTCATGTGCGAGAGAAATTCATCTTTGGCTCGGGAGGCGGCCTCGGCTTGTTTTCGTTGTTCCAGGGCTTCTTGGAGAAAGGTCTGTTGGAGTTTGTGGAGATGGCGCACCAAGAGCAAGCAGGCAATGGTGACGGCCAACAGGTTGAAATGATTGTGCCAAGGAATATTTGATGGTGCCGAAAAATGATCGAGATGGGGTGTCCAATTCGTGTGGTTCACGATCGCGACAGAAATTGTCTGCATGGTGAGCCAAATTATCCGGCCTTTGGTCGATTCCACCAAGATCCAAACCGAAATTGCCAAGGGAATGTGGATGATCCAGGATGCTTGGACTCCCCCAAAACCATCATCGAAGCAGGTGA
>CAIKAA010000116.1 GCA_903825275.1 uncultured Fibrobacterota bacterium
AGGGAGCGGATGTCGGCTGTCCACTGCGCGCTGTGCGCCCACGTTCCCAGCCGACAACCACCCCCTACTCCGGCTACGGGGTGACTCTTTGCGTCCGCCAATCGTTTCACGTGGAACGTCACCCCTCGGATCCTTGGGTCATGCCCAACCTCGCCAAGGAAGTTGATCCGCCAAACCCTTCGCCTACCATTCATCTGATGAGTCGATCCTCCGACATCTTCCTTTCCAAACTTTTCTGCTGCTGAGCAGGGAGCGGATGTCGGCTGTCCACTGCGCGCTGTACGCACACGTTCCCAGCCGACAACCACCCCCTACTCCGACTACGGGTTGACTCTGTTCTTCCCCCAATCGTTTCACGTGGAACGTCACCTCTCGGATCATCGAGTCATTCCCAACTTCGCCAAGCATGACGATCCGCCAAACCCTTCGCCTACCATTCATCTGATGAGTCGATCCTCCGACATCTTCCTTTCCAAACTTTTCTGCTGCGGAGCAGGGAGCGGATGTCGGCTGTCCACTGCGCGCTGTGCGCACACGTTCCCAGCCGACAACCACCCCCTACTCCGACATCGAGCTCCTTTTGATTCACCCACAACCGTTTCACGTGAAACATCACCCCTCGGATCATCGGGTCATACCCAACATCACCAATGAGGATGATCCGCCAAACCCATCCCCCACCATTCACCTGAGGAGTTAATCCTTCGACATCTTTCCTTCGCCCAACTTTTCTGCTGCGGAGCAGGAGGTGGATGTCGGCTGTCCACTGCGCGCTGTGCGCACACGTTCCCAGCCGAGATCCTCCCCCTACTCCGACAACGGGCTGATTCAGTTCCACCCATCCACGGTTTCACGTGAAACATCACCACCACATCCTCGAAAATTTGGGTAGAATCATTCTTGTTCATCGAACCCTACTTGACATCAAAATGGACCGGACTTTCATCCAATGACCATCTTTAGTCTCCACGTCCGTTTGGTTAAACTGGATCAAGACATCACTCAGATTGGTTTCACGTGAAACATTCGCAACCGCCCATCCCCGCCTCCGCACATGCAACACTCCAGAGACTGAACAGTCTGACCAAAAAAGCCAGCACTTCCCAGAACCTGGTGAGCGACGAAGATCTTCCCCAGCTCTTTACCCGGCACATCCAAGATTCCTTGGCTCCCCTCCTTCTGCCAAATGAGCTCAACTTGGAGACTCCGGGTCAATGGTTGGATTTTGGATCGGGAGCGGGATTTCCACTCCTCCCCCTGGCCATCACTCTTCCCCACTGGAAGTTTGTCGGTGTCGAACCTCGGAACTTGCGGGCCCGCCATCTCCAAAATATTTGCCAGGAATTAGGGTTGGCGAATGTTCGGATCTTGTGCGCCAAAGCCGAAGCGGTCCAAACGTTCCCCGACATCAAAGGAAAGTGTGAAGTGGTTAGCTGTCGAGCGGTGGGCAGTCTTTTGGAAGATGCCCGTCGAGCCCTCCCCTTTTTGGCAAAGGGAGGCCACTTTGTGACCTTCAAGCACCAAGAAAGGGTCGAGGCAATTGACGGCTATCACCCCCTGTCCTATGTTCCGTACTGTCTTCCTGGTGAGGAAGATCTTCGAAACTTGGTGATCGCCAAGTCTCAAACCATTCAGGTGGACTAATGACTCGGATCATCGCGGTTTGCAATCAAAAAGGCGGAGTGGGAAAAACCACCACAGCCGTCAACCTTTCCGCCGCACTTTCCATGGCTGAACGGCGAACCCTACTCATCGATGCAGACCCTCAAGGGAATGCGACCCAAGGGGTAGGCATCAGCATCGGCGATGAAGCGACCTTGTATGAAGCGCTTCTCGAAGAGGATCCCTGGACTCCAGAGCGCGCCTCGGGGTACATCCTCAAAACCCAACTTCCCTTTTTGGACTTGGTTCCAGCGACTCACCACCTTGCGGGTGCGGAAATTGAATTGGTGAATTTGGACCGCCGCGAGGTTCGGCTCAAGTCGTTCATCCAATTCATTGAAAATCGCTACGACTTCATTTTGATCGACTGCCCACCTTCCTTGGGATTGATCACCTTGAATGTTTTGGTGGGTGCCAAATCTTGTCTGATCCCCATCCAATGCGAGTACTACGCTCTCCAAGGTTTGGCCGAACTGTTGAATACCATTCGCCTGACCCAGCAGTCCTTTAATCCAAATCTCCAAATTGAAGGCGCCTTGCTGACCATGCACCAAAGCTCGACAGTTCTTTCCAAACAGGTGGTGGAAGAAGTGCGAACTTCGTTCCATGAAAAAGTCTTCCATTCCGTGATCCCGCGGACCATCAAACTCGCCGAAGCGCCCTCCTTCGGAAAGCCCATTTTGCTTTACGACATCGCAACCCCGGGGGCTGTCGCCTACATGAAACTCGCACAAGAAGTGATGGGACTTTCGGGATGAATAAGCCTCGCGGTTTGGGCAAAGGCCTAGGAGCCATCTTTCAAGAAAAGTCCATGGCCCACAAAGACGATCTTCCTGGAACTCCGGCTCCGGATGGTTCACGGGTCGAGTTCCTCCAGATTTCGCAAATCCAGCCAAATCCTTTTCAGCCTCGCAAAGAATTCAAGCAAGAGGAACTGGAAGAGCTGGCGACCTCCATCCGCGAGAAGGGTGTGTTCCAACCCATCTTGGTGCGCCGCCAAGGAGGCATTTTCCAGATCATCGCGGGAGAGCGACGCTTCCGCGCCAGCCAACTGGCCGGCAAGGATTCCATCCCCGCTTTGGTTCGCGACCAAGTCACCGACCGTGAAATGCGGGAAGTGGCGCTCTTGGAAAACATCCAACGCGTCCAACTCAATGCCATCGAAGAATCACTGGCCTACCAAGAGTTGATCGACAGTTGCGGCTACACCCACGAACAGCTTTCCGATCGATTGGGAAAAAGCAGACCCGCGATCACCAACAGCTTGCGATTGCTTCGCCTTCATCCCTCGGTTCGAGACATGGTTTCCAACTCGACCCTTTCCGCTGGACACGCCCGGGTGTTGGCGGGATTGGACGAAGACAAGCAACTGGCTTTGGCTCACAAAACCCAAGAGGAAGGTTGGAGTGTCCGAACACTAGAGACAGAATCTGGCGAGGTCTCGGCAAAGAAACCCAAAGCTTCCAAAGAAGCCAAAGCGAAAAAAAGCCTTCCCGACGACCCGAATCAAGTCGCCTTTTTGCGCCAGTTGGAAGAGCGGCTTGGAACACGAGTCAGCTTGGAGACCAACGATTCCAGCAAAGGATTTCTAAAGATTGATGTCTTGAATACGCAAGACCTCAATCGCGTCGCCGACATCATTTTAGGTTTTGCGGGATAAAGACTCCGAATGAAAAGCGAACGACTTCGACTCCTCGTCCTTCGGGATGAGACCGGGGAATCCTGGCAGATTGGAGTCCCTCTCCATCTGTTTCAATTTCTGTTGGTGTCGTTGGTCATCCTGGTGATTTTGGCCGGAGTCGCCGTGACCTGGTTGGGAGTCATCGCCGTCCGGTTGCAAGCCGCCGAAGTCATCTCTTCGGAAAATCGACAGTTGCGAACCCAATTGACTCGAGTCGCCCAACTTCAAGATGAAGTCAATCGCATGGCCGAACGCGAAAAATCCTTGATGGCATTGACACAATCGTTCCTGGATGATCCGATCGAGAGTTCCGCCCAAACCGAAGCCCAATCCACTGGCCTGTTCGATGATGTTGCCCGGAAGAAGTTTCTTTCGGAAATTGAATCCGATCGCGCCAAAAAGCGGATCCTCCACTTGACCAGTCCGGAAAAATTCCATCCCCTCAATTTGTTCCCTCTGTTGAACGATTGCCGATTGATCCCGCGAGCGATCCAATCGGGAACGGAAAAAACAGAAATGGATGAACGGGTATTTTTTGTCCCCTCCAATGAACCCATTGCGAGTCCGGATGATGGAGTGGTCGCCTCCGCTGGTTGGGACCCGAACCTCGGACTCTCCGTCCGATTGCTTCTTGCAAATGGCGTGGAATGCACGATCAGTTCGTTGGGAAGAGTCAATGTTCTTCCCGGCGACATCGTCCGCCGAGGCCAAACCATCGCCCAAACCACACCGTCCGGTGGAGAGGCTTCCTCTCACCTGAAAATAAAGATCTCCGTAAACGGACTTGCCATCGATCCTCTGATTGCTATGATACGTTAGACAATGTCTGACAAATCCTCCAGCGGCAAAGGCTTTGCCTTCGTGAACTTGGGAACGGTGATCACCGGCGAACTGCTGGTGGAAAACGATCTCTCCATCGAAGGCACAGTCAAGGGAATCATCCGAGCGACAGGAACCGTTTCGGTTCATGTCCAGGGCGCGGTCGAAGGCGAGATCCAAGCCTCCTCCGTCAAGATCGGTGGCAAGGTCACAGGCAATGTGACGGCCAATGACCGCGTGATCTTGGAAAACAAAGCGGTCTTGATGGGCGACTTGCGGACCCGCGAGCTGGTCATCCTGGAAGGGGCGATCTTCCACGGGAAATGCGAAATGCAAACCGGGTCCAAACCCAACGCCTGATCCAAAGCCGAAAGCTCCCCTAAGGTATCTTGCCCTGGGAGGAGAAATCGCTGGTTCAGTGTTCGGGTTGACGTTGCTTGGTTGGTTTCTCGGGAAAACCCTTTCCTCGACCTGGCCCATTGTGGTATTCTCCCTCGCAGGAGTCGGCAACGCCCTCTTCGTCATTGTGAGGAGCACTTCATCGAAACCATGACAATTTCCGTCACCGCCGCGGATCGATGGCGAAAACTCCATTCATGGGCCGTCTGGTCGATTGTGGCATCTTGGTCAGGTCTGATTGGCGTGATGGTTGGGTTTCCCGAAATGAATTGCACCTTGACCCGAGGACTGGCCTTGGGAGTGGGCGCCATGCTCCCGCAGGTGGGTCTAGGTCTGGGGCTTTGGCACCGGACCAAGCGGAGCGGAATCGTCATGCCGATCGCCTTGTTGGTTTTTCGCTTCCTGGGATCTTCTCTCCTTTTCGCCATTTTTCTTTGGCAATTTCCGACGGAACAAAAAATCATCGCGTGGAGTGGCTCGACTTTGATTATTGTATTCACCTCTCTTGAGGCCATTTTTTTTGCAAGGGGAGTCGACCGACTTTGAGTTCTGGCAATCTCTCGGAATTCATCCTTCACCACATCGTCGATGGTCACAAGTGGCACATCCTGCCCTTTGAGTGGTCCGTCGTGAATGTGCCCTCTCCCCTCTCGCTCCATGTCACCATGTTGCTGATTGGCGCGGTCCTCACCTTCCTGTTGGTGCGCACTGCGGCAAAGCGGGTCAACCTGCTTCCCAAGTCGCCCGTGGGACACATGGTCGAAGTGCTGCTGCTTTACATCCGCGATGAAGTGGCCCGGCCCAACATCGGGAAAAAAGATGGCGACAAATGGGTGCCCTTCTTGGCCACCTTCTTTTTCTTCATCCTGGTTCTGAACCTCATGGGTTTGGTTCCTCTGTTTGCCGGAGCCACCGCGAACATTTCGGTGACGGCGGGATTGGCCTTGATCGTCTTCGTCGTCTTCAATGTCGCGGGCATGGTCCACAACGGACCGTTCCACTACATCAAGAACCTGGTGCCAGGTGGAGTTCCTCTATGGGTGCTTCCCATCTTGGCTCCCATCGAAATCATCTCGATCTTCATTCGCGCTTTCTCGCTGACCATTCGTTTGTTCGCCAACATGGCCGCCGGCCACATCATGATCCTGGTGCTCACCGGACTGATCACGATTCTGGCACCCATGGTTTCGCACTCGGTCGAGGGTGTCTTCGGAGCCGCGGCAAATTCTGTCGCCATCGCCCTGATGGCTCCCCTTCCATTGGTATTCCTTCTTTTCATCCTGGTGATCAAGGTGATGGTCTGCTTCCTGCAAGCCTTCGTCTTCATCTTCCTGAGCTCGCTGTACATCGGCGGCGCTCTGCACCAGGAACATTGATTTCTTCCTTCACACTCAACAGGAGATCAAAATGGACATCGGATACGGATTGGCCGCCATCGGAGCTGGCATCGTCGCAATCGGCGCGGGAATGGGCATTGGCAAGGCCACTGCCGCCACCGTCGAATCCATCGCTCGCCAACCCGAAGTCAAGGAAGACCTGCGCGCCAGTTTGATCCTGGGTGCGGCACTGATCGAAGGCGTCGCCCTTCTCGGCGCGGTCATTTGTCTCTTGGTGGTGTTGAAGTAAATCATGGCTGAAGAGGTCCAGGCCCACACCGTTGAAGAAGCGGGAGGTGGGATCGCCACTCAGCTCATGACTCCCCAACCGGGAATCATGATTTGGGTTTGGGTGGTCTTCATCGCACTTTTGGTCTTGTTGCACAAGTTCGCTTGGAAGCCCATCCTGGCCTCCGTTGCCGAACGCGAGCGCAAGCTAAAGGAATCGCTCTCCAAAGCAGATGAAGCCGCCGCCAAAACCGCTCAGGTCGAGGCCGAACAACAGCGCATCCTGGCTGAAGCTCGCAACGAAGCTGGCAAGATCCTGACCGAACAACGGGAATTCGCCACCAAGTTCCGCGCCCAGTCCGAAGCCGATGCCAAGACCTCCGCCGAAAAGATCGTGGCCCAGGCCATCGTGGAAATCGAAGCTGCCAAGAACCAGGCACGCACCGATCTCCGCAAGGACGCCGCCGATCTTTCCTTGGGCGTCGCCGAAAAAATCTTGCGCCACAAACTGCAAGATGGTGAATCCAAGGACTTTGCCGAACGCATGCTTGCCGAGGCCGTGAAAGGCTGATGGCCGCCGCCGCCCCTCGATACGCCAAGGCCTTGTTGGAGACGTTGTCGTCTTCAGGCAACTTGGAGAAGAATCTCCCGTTGATCAAGGCCATGGCAATGCTTCCGGATGATGTGGTCGCGAGACTATCCGATGTGACGATCCCACTGGCCCAAAGAGTCCAGGCTCTGCTGGCCGTGATGGGGAACCCTTCGACAGATTCTGTCCTTGGTCGTTTTGTCGAGTTGATCGCCCAACGTCGTCGACTCGGCGAAGTCGCCGCGATATTCGCCTCGCTTGTTTCGCAATACGAGCTGAAGACAGGAATTGTCCGAGGCACCGTGTTCGCGAAGACTCCCCTTTCTGTCATCCAGGTCCAGACTCTCGAAAAATCGCTCTCCCGAACCGGATCCAAAGTGGAACTCTCGCAAAGCGGCGACGAGTCCATTTTGGGAGGATTCCGTGTGAGATTGGGCGACACCGTTTTGGACGCCACCGCCAACAACCAGCTGAACCAGGCCCGCAGGGCCCTGCTTTCCGCGTAAGAGGAACGCAATGATCGACACAGTTCGACCCGACGAGATCGCCTCGTTGCTGCGCAAGCAGCTGGAAGGCTTCGCGCCTTTTGCCGAGAGCCACGAGACGGGAATTGTCTTGAAGGTGGGCGACGGCATCGCGCGCTTGCAAGGACTCCCCACCGTCGAAGCCGGCGAACTCGTGCAGTTCGAAGGCAAGGACAATGTCTTTGGCCTGGTGTTGAACCTGGAAGAAGACAACGTGGGTGTTGTGCTTCTGGGCGACATCCAATCGGTCAGCGAAGGCGACGTGGCCCGACGCACCAAGGTGCAGGCATCGGTTCCGGCAGGCAAATCGCTGCTGGGACGCGTGGTCGACGCCCTGGGAAATCCGATCGACGGCGGCCCGGCCATCGTCGCCGAAGCCCAACAGCGCATCGAAGTCAAGGCACCTGGAATCATGGCGCGCAAGAACGTGCATGAACCACTGCAGACCGGCATCAAGGTGATCGACGCGATGACGCCGATCGGTCGCGGCCAACGCGAACTGATCATCGGCGACCGCGGCACCGGCAAGACCGCGATCGCGTTGGACACGATCATCAACCAAAAGGGCAAGGACGTCAAGTGCTTCTACGTGGCCATCGGCCAGAAGCAATCGACCGTCGCCCAAGTGGTGGAAAAACTCCGCGCCGCTGGTGCCATGGATTACACGACCGTGATCGTGGCCGGTGCCGCCGCTCCGGCTCCGTTGCAATATCTGGCCCCCTACGTGGGTTGCGCCATGGCGGAATTTTTCCGCGACAACGGCGGCCACGCGCTGATCATTTACGACGATCTCACCAAGCAGGCCCAGGCCTACCGACAGATGTCGTTGTTGTTGCGCCGCCCCCCGGGTCGCGAAGCGTTTCCCGGCGACGTGTTCTACGTCCACTCGCGCTTGCTCGAACGCGCTTGCAAGCTTTCCGACAAGAACGGCGCGGGATCCTTGACGGCTCTGCCCATCATCGAAACCCAAGCCGGCGACGTTTCGGCCTACATCCCCACCAACGTGATCTCGATCACCGATGGCCAGATCTTCTTGGAATCGGGCATGTTCAACGCCGGGCTTCGGCCTGCCATGAACGCCGGTATTTCGGTGTCGCGCGTGGGTGGCGACGCCCAGATCAAGGCCATGAAACAGGTGGCGGGAACGCTGCGCTTGACCTTGGCCCAGTACCGCGAGTTGGCCGCCTTCTCCCAGTTCGCCTCCGATTTGGATGCCGCGACCCAGAAGCAATTGGCTCGTGGACAAAGATTGACCGAACTGTTGAAGCAGCCCCAGTTCGATCCGCTTTCCGTGGGAACCCAGATCGTCGTGATCTACGCAGGCACCAACGGGTACGTGGACCAGATCGCGGTGAAAACCGTGGTCCGTTGGGAACGCGAACTTCTGGAATTCCTGAACGCCAAGTACCCATCCTTGGTCACCGACATCGAGACCAAGAAGGCTCTCGACGACGAGCTGAAAAAGCGCATCGAGGAAATGCTCAAGGCGTTCAACTTGGCCTTCCAGGCATAGCGGGGAAACGTCCTTTGCCCACGATCAAGGAGCTGACGAACAAGCTCAAGAACCTCCAGAACACGAAGAAGATCACGGCGGCCATGAAGATGGTCGCCGCCTCGAAGCTTCGCCGTGCCCAAGAGGCCATCGAGCGCACCCGGCCTTATCGCAGCGAATTGACCAAGCTTTTGTCCGACCTCCAGGCGGCGGTCGCGGGAGAAGAGCTTCCGGCCGAAGCGGCGGTTTGGCTCGATCCCCGCGTGGTCAAGCACGTGTCCATCGTTTTGTTCACTTCCGACAAGGGCTTGTGCGGCGCCTTCAACAACGGCTTGATCCGCACCTTCGAGCGCGTGGTCGGAATCCGTCCCATGGACCCGACCACCGAAGGTCGGACAGGATTTGTCGAACTGCGCTCTCGCATCGATGAGGGAATCGTCTACACCGTCCACTTCGCCGGTCGCCGCGGATACGACGCCTTTCGCGCCAAGATCCATGGAACCGGCAATGTGGGCGAATGGTACCAGGAAGCCGTGGCCAAGCCATCGCTGGCCAATGCCCGTCCCATCGCCGACAAGCTCATCCGAGAATATTTGGACGGGAAAACCGACGAGATCTGGGTCGTGAACAACCGCTTCCAGTCGGCTCTCACCCAGATCCCCCAAGCGATCCGGGTCTTTCCCTCGGCCCACCAGGCCGTGGGAACGACTTCGAACAAGCCAATTCTCTTCGATCCTCCTCCGGCGATCGTGCTCTCCAAGCTGATCCCGCAGTCCATCCGGTTCCTGATCCTCAACGCGCTTTTGGAGAACGCGGCGGGGGAACAGGGCGCGCGCATGACGGCCATGGACAACGCCACGCGCAACGGCCAGGAAATGATCGACAAAAACACCCTCCTGAAGAACCGGGCTCGCCAGGCCCAGATCACGACAGAACTTGTCGAGATCATCGCCGGCGCCGAATCCATCCGCTAAAGGGAACCCAGCCATCATGAGCGAACGCATTCTCAAGGGCAAGATCATCCAGGTTCTGGGACCCGTCGTCGACGTGGCCTTCGAAGACGGAAACCTTCCTCCCATTTTGCAGGCCTTGGTCTGCACGAACCCAAGCATTTCATCAGAACCTGACAACTTGGTTCTGGAAGTGGCTTCGCACCTGGGCGACAACGTGGTCCGCACGATTGCCATGGACAGTTCTGACGGACTGTCGCGTGGCCTGGAAGTGCGCGACACCGGCAAGTTCATCCAGGCACCCGTGGGCGACAAGACCCTGGGTCGCGTGGTGAACGTTGTTGGCCAGCCCATCGACGGCAAAGGTCCCATCGAAGCCACGATGTACCTGCCCATCCACCGCAAGCCACCCACCTTCGATCGCCAGAGCACCCACGCCGAGATTTTGGAAACAGGCATCAAAGTGGTGGACCTTTTGGCTCCTTACGCCAAGGGCGGAAAGATCGGATTGTTCGGCGGAGCGGGTGTGGGCAAGACCGTGCTCATCCAAGAGCTGATCAACAACATCGCCAAGTACCACGGTGGATATTCCGTGTTCGCCGGTGTGGGCGAACGCACCCGTGAAGGCACCGCACTCTATGGCGAAATGGAAGAAGCTGGCGTGTTGGGCAAGACCGCCCTGGTGTACGGCCAGATGAACGAGCCTCCCGGAGCGCGCGCCCGCGTGGCGTTGACGGCGCTGACCATCGCCGAATACTTCCGCGACGTGCAGCACCAGGACGTGTTGTTGTTCATCGACAACATTTTCCGGTTCACCCAGGCGGGTTCCGAAGTGTCGGCACTGCTTGGACGAATTCCGTCGGCAGTGGGTTACCAGCCCACTCTCGGAACCGAAATGGGCGAGTTGCAGGAACGAATCACCTCCACCAAAGATGGTTCCGTCACTTCGATCCAGGCCATTTACGTGCCTGCCGACGACTACACCGATCCTGCACCCGCCACCGCCTTCACGCACCTGGACGCGACCACGAATTTGTCGCGACAAATTTCGGAATTGGGCATCTATCCAGCCGTGGATCCTCTCGATTCGCGCTCCCGTCTGCTCAGCCCCGACGTCGTCGGCCAAGAGCACTACGACGTGGCTCGCGGTGTCCAGCGTTTGCTCCAACGCTACAAAGAACTCCAAGACATCATCGCCATCTTGGGCATGGACGAACTTTCCGAAGAAGACCGCCTGACCGTGAACCGCGCCCGCAAGGTGCAACGCTTCTTGAGCCAGCCTTTCCATGTCGCCGAACAGTTCACCGGCATGCACGGCAAATACGTGAAGGTGACAGAAACGGTCCGGTCCTTCAAGGAAATTTTGGAAGGCAAGCACGACGACCTTTCCGAACAATCCTTCCTCTACGTAGGCACCATCGAAGAAGCTATCGAGAAGGACAAGGAGTTGAAGTCCAAGTGATCCCCACGACCGTCGTCGATCCCGAAAAGATCAGTTGGCAGGGAAATGCTCAGCAAGTCATCTTGGGAATCCAAGATGGCAGCGTGGGAATTCTCTCCCACCACGCCGACGCGGTGTTCGCCCTCAAGCCTTGCATCGCGCGGATCACGACCGAGAAAGGGAAAGAAGTCAAAATTTTCCTTTCAGGAGGGATTGCCCGGGTTGAAGCGGGCAAGCTCACCATCGTTGCGGATTCTGCCGAAAGTCCTGAAAAAATCGACCGGGACCGGGCCGAAAAAGCCAAAAAAAGAGCCGAAGAACGACTCTCTCAAGCTTCTCGGGGGGTAGATTACGATCGGGCAAGACTTGCTCTCACTCGAGCCATGTATCGCCTGGAGCTTCGTCGATAGACCCAAAAAAGGCCAACTCCACAGAGTTTGCCGACTTTTCCACATGTTTTATCCACACACCACGGAAAACTTCTTGCAATGCCTTCTGAAAAATCAGAGGGCATTTTTGTTATCAAAAATCAAGGATTATTTCAAAATCACTCTGGATAAGCACGATCAACCCCCATTGGTGTGGTGAATTTCCCACGAACAACCCAGTGACTTGTTCACAAGATTGTATCCACACCAGCAGGGATAACTAGTTCTCCTTGGTCCCTGGGTAGTTATCCGGTTTTCCGTGACAATCCCAGGGCTGTGAATAGGGGAAATTGAGCCAGTTTTGGGGTTTCCCTGCCAATCCACAGGCCTAGTTCAAATTCAAGATCTTAAGAGAGAAACAACTAGATCTTGGAGCAGCTGGAGTCCCTCACGGAAAACCACTGGGTCGCCCATGAGTGACACTACCACCCCATCCCAGGGCAGGTCAAATAAAAATCCAGGTTGAACCAGAATTCCTTGGTCAAACAGCTTGTGACACACGGTTTCCTCATGCTCCAGTTTCAAAATGCCCATCCAACCCGCGTTTACGGGCAGGGCTTGGACCCCTACCCAGGGAAAATTGGCCCAAGTCGATCGATTGGTCTCCAAACGGTCCTTCAAGGGGTTTAGAAGATCCGCTTTGATTTCCCACAAGCCAGCCAAGGCGTTTTGAACCGGGGTGGAGGCAGAAAGAAGGCTGTCGTTCAACCTTTCTAGTCTTTCCCGGGCTTCAGAGACCTCTTCAAGCCCTCCGGAAAGCCCCATCCAGCCCAGTTTAAACCCGGGTAATCCAAAGCCCTTAGAGAGGCCTGAGAGAGTGATGGTGAGGCATCGAGATTCTCCCAACAAGGATTGGAATCCAGGGACGTACGTGTATTCCGCAAACACTTCATCCGAAATCAAGGCCACATGGTGTTTGGAACAGAGGGCAACCACTTTGGAGCGCTCGGCAGGGGAAAGAAACCATCCGGTCGGGTTTCCCGGTTGAACCAAGGAGAACACCCTGACTCGCGGTCTAGCCAAGGCGCGTTCCAATTGGCCAATATCCAGCACCCAGAGACCACCCTGAACGCGCAAGGGAGTGTCGATCAAGTTCAGGCCCCCATGACGGGCAAGGTCGTCTAAAAGGGGGTAGCTGGGGCGATGGAGGACCACCTCATCTCCTGGATCGCAAAGGAGCGTGAACAAGAGGGAGTAGGCTTCGCTAGTTGAGGCGCAAAGAAACCAGTTCTCGGGAGGAACCAAATTTCCAAACTGTTTGGCCAATACCTTCCTGACCGACCATAGTCCATGGGGATCTGGGCAATATCGGTTCGAAGAAACTTGGCAAAGAAGTTCGAGAGCGGTTTGTTCGATCTCTTTTCGTTCCACCCAACCGGTAGGATCCGTCCCGGTCAGATCAATTCGGATGTTTCCCTCAAGCCGCTCTTTTTCCATCCGGACGACCAATGGATGGATGGATCCTGATGGATGGTCGGTTCGATGGGAAAACCTCATCCGACCGAGGATTCAAGACATTTGCTCAAGATTCTGGCCAGGTCTTCGGCTTGGAATGGTTTGGCGATAAATCCATTGATTTTTAAACGAGAAATGACATCGGATTGGCCATGGCTTTCGTAACCACTCGTCAAAAGGATGGGAATATCGGAACGGATTTTGTGGGCAGCTTCCACAAATTGGTCACCCGTCATGTCAGGCATGGTAAAATCGCTGACGATTGCCGACCACTTATAAGGGTCTTTCCGGAAATTTTCCAAAGCTCGGAGAGGGTTCAAAAACACTTCGGATCTGTACCCCAAAATAGCCATCAGGTGGTGCAAAACATCCGCCACAGCGTCCTCATCATCGACGATCAAGATTGGCTTATCGGTTTTGAAGGGGATAAATTGTTTCCGATCTCGGATTTCTGGAACCACTTCCTTGGGGTAGATGGGAAGTAAAATTTTAAAGGTGGTTCCCTTGCCAGGATCACTTTCCACGTAAATCGATCCCTTGTGGTTTTGGATGATTCCATGGACTACAGAAAGCCCTAATCCCGTACCTCTTCCAGGACCCTTGGTGGTGAAAAATGGTTCGAAAATTCGCGGCAAGATCTCGGGAGAAATGCCGCTGCCAGAATCAGAAACGAGTACTTGGATGACAGGAATTGGACCAATGGCTCCAATGTGGTCTTTTTTTCGAGTCGCCGAAATGGTTAGCATTCCCCCATTTTCACTCATTGCGTGGGAAGCGTTGGTACAAAGATTCATCAGGACTTGGTGCAATTGGCTAGATTCACCCATGACCGCCGGTAAATTAGGATCCACCTCGATCTTCATCTTGATGGTGGAAGGAAAGGTGGCTCGCAACAACTTCCAGGTCTCGTCGATGATTTCTTCAAGGTGTAAGGGTCGTAACTCCGGCTCTTGTTTGCGACTGAACAGCAATATTTGACGAGCTAGGTCGCGGGCGCGGCGACATCCTTTTAAAATTCCCTGAATCGATTCGGATCCAGGACCATCCGCATAACGCATTTCCAGAAGTTGGGCATGTCCCCAAATTGAAGTCAAAATATTGTTGATGTCGTGAGCCACTCCGCCAGCCAGGGTTCCGACGGCTTCGAGTTTTTGGCTGTGCAAAAATTGCTTTTCAATCAACAATTTTTGTTGTTCGGAATCCATCCGGTCGAGCTCGGAACCCGCTCGGGAGGCAAAAATGGAAATCAAATCCTTGGTCAATGCTGGTTCTTCAATTTCCTTGTCATCCAGCACCACCAAAAGACCCTGGGGTTGCCCATCACGGGAGTTTAATCGCAGGCCGATCGCACAGCGGATCCCGATGGATTCCAATTGCTTGCCGTCAGAATACCGTGAAAAATCTGATTCTCGAATGACTAGGTGGTCGTTTTTCAAAATATCTTCGGCAATGGATCCAGAAATCAAAAATTCCATTCCAGGCGTTGGTCGGTCAATTCCGTGGACTGCCAAAATTCGAGCGGTATTGCCTTTGCGGTCAAATTCCGCGATCATGGCACCTTTCACTTGCAGCGAATTGGACAATGCTTCGACCAAGGAGCGGAAAAAATCCACGCCAATTTCCGAACTGGTCCCCTGCAAAATCGCCTGAAAAGCGCTTTCAAGAGTTTTTTGCCGGATATCCGCTTTTCGATGGGCTTTTCGTTCCGCAGATTCCAAAAGCTCACGCTGGATGGCAGGTGCCAAACGCGCCAAATTTTCTTTCAACAGGTAATCGCGGGCACCATTTCGCATGGCTTCCACGGCAAGGTGTTCGCCGATGGCTCCCGAAACCAGCAAGAAAGGAATGTCGAGACCTGAATGCCGCAAAATTTCAAGGGCAGCAAATCCGGAAAATCCCGGCATCTGGTAATCCGACAGGATCACGTCCCATTCGCGTTCTTTCAAGACTTCAGCGAAGGCGACGGCGGAATCGACCCGTTTGAACTCGAGATCAAAGCCAGAGTTTCGGAGTTGACGCTGGACCAGAAACGCATCGTCCTGGTTGTCTTCCACCATCAATAATTTGAGGAGTTGTCCCATCCTTCAGGACTCCAAAATGGTTTCGTCGAGCTGAAGCCAGTAGGACGAAAGGGTTTGCACGGCTTTAAGAAATTCGTGAAAATCGACGGGCTTTCGGACAAAAGAATTCGCCCCAAGCTCGGCACAGCGCTTGATGTCCCTTTCCTCGCGGGAAGAGCTGAGGACCACGACACGCACCACTTTTGAATGTTCATTTTCACGCAACAATTTCAACACCTCCATCCCATCGATCTTGGGCAACTTCAAATCCAGCAACACCAAGGCAGGCAGGTTTTTTTCAAATCGACCGCGATGCAAACAATCCAGCGCCTCCACTCCGTCGCGAGCTACGACAAGTTCATTGGTGATTCCGACCTTCTGGAAGGCGCGTTTGGTGAGCAGGACATCGTCTTCATTGTCTTCGACAAGAAGGATGGCTCTAGAATCCATTGGTTCTCCCCGATGTCCCGAATGGTAATTGGTTCGGCTTTGGACGATTTTCATGATTGGGTGACTCTTGCAAAATCCAAAGTGAACGAAAAAATGATCCTTGGATCGAAGCCACGGAGTTTTCTCCAGGACAG
>CAIKAA010000117.1 GCA_903825275.1 uncultured Fibrobacterota bacterium
CCGATGGTCGCGGCGGCTCGGTCACCCAGACCTGGAACCTCGTCATTGCCGATGTGAATCGCGCACCGGTGATCACCTCCACGGCCGTGACCGCAGGTACCGAAAACCAGTCTTACGGCTATGTGGTGACGGCGTCCGATCCTGACGGCGACGCGTTGACATTCGCTGCGGGCGCATTGCCTACGGGCATGACCTTCGACGCGACCACACAAACCTTCTCGTGGCTGCCCAGCTTCGCGCAGTCGGGGACCTACCCGCTAAGCGCCACGGTTTCCGATGGTCGCGGCGGCTCGGCCACCCAGACCTGGAACTTGGTCATTGCCGATGTGAATCGCGCACCGGTGATCACCTCGACGCCCAGTGTCAATGCCTCCGAAAACGAGACGTACAATTACACCGTGCTGGCGACAGATCTTGACCTGGATCCGTTGACCTTTGTTCCGGGGGTGCTCCCGACCGGCATGACCTATGACGGTCTCGCGCACACTTTCTCGTGGATTCCTACGGCAACCCAATTAGGAACCTTCCAGGTTTCGGTGAGTGTGGCAGATGGTCGTGGGGGAATCGATACGCAGACTTGGAACATCCATGTAAACCATGCTCCGGTATTCAACTCTTCTTCAGACACCGTTTTACGTGCCGGGACGACCTGGATGTTCTCTCCAGCCGCCGTAGATCCGGATGGGGACTTGTTGACATACAGCATGCTTTCCATGCCAGCTGGTGCCAATTACGATCCGATTCACAACACCTTGTCGTGGCTGATTCCAGCCACTGCCAACGACGTTTTTTCGGTAGTCACCATCGATCCGTACGGGTTGAAGGACACATTGTCCTTCAACCTGAAAGCTCTGGACACGACTCGGTGCTTCGACCAGAGCCATTTGGCCGTCGACTACCAGAACTTCTCGGATGTCAGCAAGCTGAAATTGAATGGCAATACCTCTGTGGCTGGCGGAGCCCTTCGTCTTACACCGGCAATCATTAATCAAGCCGGCTCGGCATTCACGCGTCAGAAGATCAACCTTAAGGACAGTGCCGATTCGAACATTTCCTTCAGTACCTCCTTCTCTTTCCAAATCACCAACCCTGGCGGGGGCTCTGATGGTGATGGACTCGGTGCAGACGGTCTTGTTTTTGTTGTCCAATCAACTTCCAGCATTGTGGGAACGGGTGGGCAAGGAATGGGATACCAAGGAATTGGCAATAGTTTGGGGATTGAATTCGATACTTGGAACAATGGCGTTTCCGACTTCAATAACGGTAACCACATCGGCATTGACATCAACGGAAACATCACCAGTGTTGCTCACGCCCTCGTTGCAACCCGGATGAACAATGGAGCCAGGTGGTACTCTTGGGTGGATTACAACGGCGCGACCAAACTACTTGAAGTGAGACTTGCTCAGACAAACGTGCGTCCTTCTTCGGCAAACTTGAGCTACGTCGTTGATCTGCGTTCCGTGATTGGACAAGATTCGGCGTTCGTGGGATTTACCTCTGGAACTGGCGGTGCCTATGGCAACCATGATATCCTCGATTGGCGTTTTGATGGCAAATACAACCCCTATGGCTCCTGCCGCACTCCGGCCATCACCTCCACACCGGTTCTGAATGCATCCGTGGGTCTACCCTACACCTATGGTCTGTCTGCCTACAATCCATGGGGGGATGCTGTGAGTTATACCCTGTTGGACGCGCCTGCCGGCATGATCATCGATGCCACCAACACGGTACGTTGGACACCCGTTCCAGCCGACGTGGGTTTACATCGGGTCGAGGCCAAAGTCGCTTCACCTTTCGGATCGAGCAGGCAGTCTTGGAGTGTGATCGTCAGTCCTTAATTCTTTCCGTCCGACTGGAAACCACAAAGGCCTGCAGGGGGGAAACCTTGCAGGCCATTTTTTGAATTTTTGTTAGAGAAGGATCACGTCCACTTCGGATGTTTTGGCTAGCGCATCGTCTTAAAACCACCAAAGCTGAAAAGATGCTAGACAGCTGTTCCAGGAAGCGGAACCCCCACCGGAGATGGATTTTGGATAAATCCAATTCGAGATAGGGCTTGGAAACATCCGAAGCCACCGAAACCGAATACAAGAAAATCAGGAAAATTTGACGGGAACATCCAGCCAAGGACCTACTGCACCCACCACGCCAAGCGGACAAGTCGAGCTGTTGGAGATTGGACTTTTAGGTAAACGCTGGCAGCCGTCGGATCCGCAAACGGCACCGTCTGCGAATACCCGCTCAGGTTGGTCGGCGTTCCCGTAGGAATCGCCTGCACCGACAGACCCGTCAACACCACTCCGTTGTCGCTGTTGGCCTGAAACACCACGTTGGACCACTTCCATTCCCGAGGAAGTGCAGAAGCCTGGATCACCAAGCAGTTGGCCCCTGCCGACAACGAGACAATGGAATTCGTGCTGGCCGCTCCCAGATCGCGGGTGTTGGCCTCGGTGCAGGCGCCAGAGGCAGGCTGGACCACCACCGTAACAGAGACAAGCACCGCTGGAGAGTGGCCATCCCGGACCACCACGTTCACCGTGTGGGCTCCCGCTGTCCCGAACGTGAAGACGATCTGGTTCGGCGCCCCGGGGCTTGGCGTAGATGCCGCGCCGTCGACCGTCCAAGCATAGGTCAACGAATCGCCTTCCGGATCCACAGCATGGGCGACGAAGCGGACAGGTGTGCCCACGGCGACAAGATTTGGCGGCACCAGCGAGACGATGGGCTGGGCGTTGTCCAAAGGTTCCACCGGCTCCAGGTCGGGGTTTCCTGAAATCAACCTGCCCGAAGCATCGTAGACGTTCACAAATGGATTCGCCGCCCAAGTCGTCGCCAAACCCTGGGCCGACCAATCGTTGGTGGTGTTCCAAGGCGAGCGCCACTGGGATTCGATAACCGTTACGCCTTCTCCGCCATTGGTTCCGTTGCTGGTCGATGTACCCGGCGGGAGTGTCTGGGTACCAAAATCGAATTGGACATAAGCCAGTCCCGGACGACCGGTGACAGTCCCCACCGTGGCCTTCGACTGCGGCAAGTAGTTCACCTTCACGCTAGGCACCCCATTGGCAAATTCGGAAACACTGTAGAAGTACCGCACTTTCAATCCCATGAGCGGAACAGGGGTGCCGTTTTTAACAAACAATTTCAGGGTCGTTCCCTGGGCGGAATTCGGTTGAATGCTTGTCGTCCAAACTTCCAAGCCTGGTAAACTTTTTGGCTTCGCGGCCCCGTCCACCCAAACCTGCTGGCTTTGCTGGCGCGGTGCGAAGGAAGGATAGGGGGTGCGCAAGGCATCGGGAATTCGGTTCTCGCCAGGCGCGAAGAAGACCTTTCCGTTTTGGGGGTGGCCCACATTCACCGACAAATCGCTTTGGCCCGGCTGGATCCTTCCCGAGATCGCCCCCGTGTACGAGGCGCCGTTCCACGCCAAGGGAATCCTTTGGATCACACCGGTGGCGCGATTGCTCAAGCTCGCGCTCACCACAAGGCCTTCAATGGGGCGTCCGTCTTGGACAAGGACGGTCACCGGCAACCGCCCGGTGGAATTCACGAACCGCGGGTCGAACGAGACATTGACTTGGAGCCGCGAGCTTTTGGTCGCCACCGACGGAAAGATGGTGATGGGGGTCGCCGTTGGTGCCGTCGCCCGAAGCTTCCACTGGCTCAAGCTCTGCCGTGAGGCAAGGGGGAATTTGGTCAGATCGACATCAAAGGCTTTGAAATTCTTGCCCTGCCGAAAGGAGATCCCCATTCCATTTCCTTCGGTCAGAATCTGTCCATTGGGAAGAG
>CAIKAA010000118.1 GCA_903825275.1 uncultured Fibrobacterota bacterium
CACCGGCCAACCCAGTTGCTGGGCGATGTTGGCCATCGTGAACGTCTTGCCGGATCCGGTCACGCCCAGAAGGACAACGTCCTTGCCGCCATTGCGGAAAGCTTCCACGGCCTTTTCGATCGCCTGCGGTTGGTCGCCCGCCGGGGCGTAGTCGGAGACAAGTTCAAATGGGCGCGCCAACGGCTCGATCTTCAGGTCCATTCATCCAATCTACCCGCATCCCGCAAAACTGCACAGGCGTGCAGGAAATTCAATCCAATCCAAACAAGTCCCGAAACGTTTCGGAGGACTCTTTGAGGAGGGTGTAATAACCTGGGATTTTTTCGACCAGGGGACTGATCCGTGTTTCGTCGAAGGCGCGTTCCACCCAAAATTTCGCGTGCAGAAGCGAGATCCATTGTTCTTCGTTGGTGATCCAATGCTGCTGGTAGGATATCGTCAGGGCATCCTTGAAATCTCGTTCCTTGATCCCTCGCGAGGCCAACAGAAACCGGAGTAGTTTGTGGAATAGTTCGACCGTGCGTGCGAAACGGAATAAAAGTCCGTCCCGGGTTCCGGGAAGGGTCAAGTCTTCCAGGAGGATGGCACCCATCCGCTCGAGCGATTGGTGGAATTGCTCGCAAAGAATTCCCCAAGGATGGTAGAAGAGGTAGCCTTCGGATTCGATACGGATCCGCTGCTCCACTTTGCAGGTTTCGAGGTGGACCAGATTGATTCGCAAAAGCGTGGGTGTATCGGAAACGATGCCAAACAGTCGGGGCCAATCCGGAGTCGAGGTGTCCGGCATCGACAATGCGATGTTCAGCTCGAAACGCACGTCGCAATCAGGAGGCGATTTCGGGCTGACCAAAAGGGCTCGCCGGATGGAGGGTTCCTGGCCAAATCGGTGGGACAGGTCAGCCAAGACCTTTTCGACCCCTGGACTGACGAGCAAAACATTGGAATTGAACGTGCACAAGTGTTGTCCGGAAGAAATTCCGGGCGCGTGGGCGAGTGTCATGCATTGAATCTATACTCACAGGGGCCAATCCAAAACATCGGTTTCAATTTTTAAACGTTCACCGGTTCGGTAGCTTTCCAATCTCCAACGGATGGGTTGGAAAGATGGCTTCCCGACCTTGCTGGTCGTTTGAAGCTCGGGAAGGAATGTTTAAAATGCCAGTTTTTGGACGATGAATGATTTGCCGATATCTGTCATTTCTGGGGTGAAGCGATTTCCTCCGGGATGTCCACCGAATCAACCACTGGTCGATGAGTCAAAAACTGTCGGTGGAATTTTTCGGGGAGATTCCGTCTCGTGAGCTTATGGACGATCCGATCACCGCGCTGCCACGACGACACTTCGGAGGTGCCGTAGAGCCGGCTTTTTCAAAAGGCGAGGCAAGTCGGCGCAATTAACCTACCTTGAGGTCTGATAATCCAATCATTAGGAGTGCAATCATGCGTCTATTTTCCTGGGGCCGTACATCGGCCCTTGTGATGGTATTAGGCCTAGCTGGTGTCCAATCGGCCCAAGCCCAATACCTGGTTCGGACCTTTGATGAAGGCGAAACCGAAACCAACATTTCAAAACCTCGCTTCACGGTCCAAAACATCGGATCCACCCGCTTGTCGGGCTTTTCTTTGCACTACCGTTTTTCGGTGGATCCGGGCAAGACGCCGGTGCTGGAATCCGGCTGGTATTTGGCTGGTGGCCAAGCGTCGTTGCAGAATATTGGCGGCGGGATCTGGGATGCGGTTCTTGCCTATCCAAACCAAATCTTGGAACCGGGGCAATTGTTCCCAAACTCCGCGGGCGTGATTGTTGGTTTGCACCATGCGGATTGGTCTTCCTGGGACAAGTCGGACGACCCCTCACACCTCGCGACAACCGCTTTCCAGGTCAATGGCAAGGTCGTGGTCGAGGATGTTTCCGGAGCGATCGTGGCAGGTCAATTTCCGTCCCAAACGGTGGGGGGATTTCCTCAGATCATTGTGGCCGCTCGGGAAGAGGGAATGCAGGAAGCCAATATCTCCCGCATCCGGGTTGTCGCGCGCAATGTCGGCAAAGGAGCGACGGATGCCTTGAAGCTCGAATACCATTTCGCCACCGAGGGAACTCGCAAACCCGTGCTGGAGGTGTACGACCCAGCCGGAGCGAAATTGAGCCTTCACAAAGTTTCCGGGCGCAACTGGAGGGTGGAGATCGACTACTCCGGCCGCCGGATCAAGGCAGGAGAGCGCACCAGCAACTTGGGTGTTTCGTTTGCCCTGCATTATGCCGATTGGAGTGTATGGGACAAGACCAACGATTATTCCAATCCTCGCAAAAACGTCTTCACTCTGACCAAGGACGTTTCGGGGACGACCGAAAATGGACAGTCCGTTGGGGTAGAGCCCACCGTGGCAGTCTTGGCCGCCAACAGCGTGATTGTCAGCCCAATTCCGGCGCGCTCGATGGTGACTGCCGCGACGGACGCCAGCTACTTGCTCAAGCTGGATGGTACGGTCTGGGGTTGGGGCTATGCCAACCAGTTTAGTCGTTTCGGCACCGCTTCCCGATATGGCAAACGGATGGGTGGGGTCGTTCAGGATTACCCCGTGCAGGTCTCGGAACTCAAGGACATTCGCGAGATCACCGCTTCGGGAGAACACCTATTGGCTCTGGACGCAAGCGGGATTGTCTGGGCGGTTGGATCCACCCAAAAACCCCAAGTCCTTGCCGCACGCTCGGGGGCCGACGAGATGGCCATCGGGACTTGCGATCGGCCGACCGCGATCGGTGGGATTTCCGGAATCAAGCAAGTATCAACGGGAGGCTGGGCTCGGAACATGGCCCTGGATCAAGATGGCCTGGTTTACCAATGGGGCATGCCCACCAACCGCAACGAAGATTGGGTAGGTCCCCCGGTCCAAATCCAGGGACCGGCCTTCGCGATGGCGAATATGGATGGCACATCCATTCCCTTGCCGGCGATGAGCGCGATTCGTGCCTGTGACGGAATCTCGATGGCGATGACATCGACGGGAGCCGTATTTGGTTGGAACACGGTGACGGATGTCCCGGTCCGGATTGTTGCCTCGGGAGCCAAGCAATTGGCCTGCGACGACGACAATCGGGTGGGATTGATTCTGGGAACAGATGGAAGTCTTTCCAGAGTCAAGGCCGATTACGCCACGAATCTGTACCCCAGTGAAACGGTGACAGGAATGGGTCTCTACGCGGAAATCGTCGGACAAAGTGGAACCTTGATCGCCAAGGGCAACGATGGCAAAGTCTATGTCTGGTCTTCGAACACCTACAATACCGGGTTCGCCGCGACGCCGACCGAAATTCCGGCTCTGGCTGGTGCGACGTCCATGGCGGCCAGTACCGGTCACGCTCTGGCCATTTTGGCCGATGGTTCCGTGAAGGCACTTGGCGACGGACACAACGGGGCGTTGGGCAACGGTGTTCTGGCCTTCGCTTCCGCACCTGTCGATGCGTTGATCTCCACCGGAAGCATCGTTCTCAACGAAAAGGTCGAGCTGGGGAACACCCAACAAGAACTGGTTTACGAAAACAATTCGACCAGCAACCAAACGGCGACCTTCCGGTTCACGGGAACGCTAGGCGCGAAGGTGCGCGTGGTGTACACCAACCTTTCGGCGACGACCAGCGCGGCGATTCCCGGTGGCACGGACTCGAAGGTGACGCCAATGGCGCCGCAAAAGGAGCAGATCGCGCTATTGTCGGGTCCGGAGCCGTCCGTGAACAATGACAATCCTCTCGCCGCCGCGACCGCGACCGCGGCCGCAGTGACCTCGACCTGGAAGGAAGGCGATACGAAAAGCTGGAATGTCTTCGATGAAAACAAGACCGGATATACGGGGTCGAAGCCAAATTCTGTCGTAGCCACAACCTGTCGCAAACTTGTTTCGACGGCCACCCGCACATTTCTCTTTTGGGTGGATGACGCGCAGTGGGGCGAGGGCAACGGAAAAATCAACGCGACAAAGCTGGATGCCTTGGCCGCCAAACTGGCCACCGATCAAGTCTCGGTGTACCAATCCGTCCGCGAGGTCGTCGGAGAGGAATGGGGAACCCATGGTTCTTCGGCGTACATTGCGGAAACCACGACCGATTTCAACATCGTGCTCACCGATTTGGATTCGGACGGCGACCCCGCTCCTGGCAACAGCTACACCCTGGGTTATTTCTGGGGGACCGACGTGTCCATCGCCACCGGCACATCAAAGAGCAACCAAGCCTTGGCGATCTATCTCGATAGCCGTTGGTTGGGATACGTGGCCCAAGGCACTTGGAGCGCTACGAACTCCAACGCCATGACCGTGTATTCCACTTGTGCCCATGAAATGCAGCACATGGTGTACTTCTACCAGAAAAAAGTCAAAGGTGGATTGGCCGGACAAATGTTGCCCTGGCCGAACGAAATGCTTTCCATGATGACCGAAGAAGTGCTGGCCAATGAAATGGGTTGGCCCCACGAGGCGCCAAGGTGGTCCCGCCTCCCGTATTGGAAGAACAGCCCCAACAATTCTTTCACGGACTGGTACAATTCAAACGCCCCTTACGAGGCTGGATTTGCCTACGTCGCGACGTTGTTCAGCCATCTGGTTCCGGCCTGCGAAATGGCTCCCGGAAGCAATTCGTGCGACATGAGCACGGCCAACGGATTCCACGCGATGCAACGTTCCAAGAACGACGGATTCGCCTCCATCGAAGATGCGTTCCTACTTCCTGGGCAGCGCGGGGTGAAAGAATGGGCGCGTCTTACGGGACTGACCCTTTCGTCGGTGGGCAACAACACCCCGGACAATGCCGGTTTCCCGGCTTGGAGCATTGCCGGTCGTTCGATGCCCTCGATCGCAACCTTGGACAAAGTCTGGATCGGCGGGGTTCTCTACAACGTCACACCCAAAATCCTGACCACTCCTCCCGCGAACCTGGCGCCTTACGCGAGTGTCCTGGTGGAGATGCCGTTGCCCACCACCGGGGAGTTGAGCCTAGCCGTTCCGCCCAACACTTGGGTCACGGTTCTGCCTAACTTCTGATCAACCGCGTCTGGGGGATTTTTCCCCAGACGAAATCATCGAATCCTGGTCAGAGGGTGCCTTCCCAGCGAAGGTGCCCTTTTCTGATTTTAGGCGCTTACGGCAGATTTTGTCCCAACGCTTCCTTCTGGATGCCGCAAAGTTGGCCGATTCCCCCCAAGGCCAGGTCCAGCATTCGGTCGAGTTCGGTCCGCGAGTAGGCGCCGTGCTCGGCGGTGCCTTGGACTTCCACCAAACGCCCGTCCTCGAACGCCACCACGTTCATGTCGGTGCCGGCTGCGGAATCTTCCACGTAGCAAAGATCGAGCATCGGAGTTCCCTCCACGATTCCCACCGACACCGCCGAGAGCCATCCGGTCAAAATCTGTCGATCGATTTTTTCTTCGGCCTTCAATTTCCGCAAGGCCATCGCCAAAGCGACGAAGGCTCCGGTGATCGAAGCCGTTCGGGTGCCGCCATCGGCCTCGATCACATCGCAATCCACAATGATCTGGCGCTCTCCCAAGGCAACCAAGTCGGTGCAAGCGCGCAAGCTGCGACCCACCAACCTTTGGATTTCCTGGGTGCGCCCGCTTGGCCCCTTGCGCTCGCGATCGACCCGGGTGTTGGTGGACCGGGGCAACAGCGCGTATTCAGCCGTGACCCAGCCCTTGCCTTGGCCCTTGAGCCAGCGTGGAACGTCCTTGTCGATGCTGGCGTTGCAAAGCACGCGGGTCTTGCCGGCGGTCACCAAGACCGATCCCTCGGCTTGGGACACGAAGTCCAGTTGGAGGGAGAAGGGGCGAAGGGTTTCTACAGAGCGGTTGTCGGTGCGTGTCATGAGGTAGCCAAGCTTAGAAACACCATCGGGGTGTGGAAGTGTTTCTGGCGTTCAGAATGGGATAATGCCAGCTTCCATGAGAACCTATCGTTTCCAACCAATACGGGAATGCCTTTCGGGAATGCAGCCCTGGCTGCACCGATGAAGAATCGAAAACTTCCCGCTCCTCGGGAGGAGCCGTCCAAGCCGTGGTTTTGGTGGATCACGGGGCTGGTGGGGTTTGGCGTTCCCGTGGTGTTGGTCGCGTTCCAGTCCAAGCTGAACGGTCGATTCGAGGCCCATCATTGGATGTCCGAGCTGGGTGAATACGTTGCCATCGCCGTCCACAATACCGGGGAAACGATGGGGAATCATCCCTTCCTGGTGGGTTGGATGAGCCTCTTTCTGATCGTCTTGTTCACCAGTTTGGTTCGAACCGTCCTTTGGCAAGGCCGGGAATTAAAGCGAATGATCGAGGACCGGACCCATCAGCTCCACGAGAGCGAGGAGCGATACGGGCGAATTTTCACCGCAAGCTCTGACGGGATCTTGATTGCGGACTCGGAATCGGCCTCGATCGTGGACGCCAACCCGGCAGCCTGCCAAATGCTGGGATACACTGTGGAAGAATTGAGAAGGCGATCGGTGACGGATCTGCATCCGGTCGAGGCCCTGGCGATGGTTCGAGCGAGTTTAGAGGCCGTTGGTCGAGGGGAGCCTGCGGAAAATTCCCCCATGCCCTTCCTACGCAAAGATGGTCAAGTCGTGTGGACCGAGGTCCGAGCGAACAACGTGGTCCTTTCGGAGATGGATCACCAGATCGCGATGGTTCGCGATATCAGCCAGCGCTTGATCGCCGAGGAAACCATTCGCAAGCTGTCGGCAGCCATCGAGCAATGCCCGGTCTCGATTGTCATCACCAATCTTGCGGGGAAAATCGAGTATGTCAACCCGCATTTCACCTTCCTAACGGGATACACCCTAACGGAAGCTGTCGGCCAAAATCCCCGGATCCTCAAATCGGGCGCCACTCCCACGATTTTATACCAGGATTTGTGGAAAACCCTGCTGGCCGGTCAGGTGTGGCAAGGCCAGTTCTGTAATCGGAAAAAAAACGGGGCCTTGTTCTGGGAACAATCAGCCATCGTCCCTTTCCGGGATGCCCATGGCAAGATCCAGGGCTACATCGCGGTGAAGGAGGACATCACCGAACGGCGAGCCGCCGAACAGAAATTGAAGGAGGCGATCGCCCTGGCGGAACAAGCCAATGTGGCCAAAAGCGAATTTTTGGCCAACATGAGCCACGAGATCCGCACTCCCATGAACGGCGTGATGGGGATGAATGGACTGCTTTTGGGCACATCCTTGACCGACGAGCAGCGCCACTATGCCGAAGTCGTGCGCCAAAGCGGCGAAAACCTGTTGATTCTCATCAACGATATTCTGGACCTGTCCAAGGTCGAATCGGGAATGTTGGAACTGGAAACGATCGATTTCGAGTTGCGATCCTTGATGGATGATTTCGCCTCGACCTTGGCGCTGCGCGCCCACGACAAGGGAGTCGAGTTCATTTGCGCAGTGGCCAGCGAAATCCCGACCTACTTGCGCGGCGACCCAGGACGGCTGCGCCAGGTGCTTCTGAACCTGGCGGGAAATGCGATCAAATTTACCGATTCTGGAGAAGTCGCGGTCTGTGTCGACTCTGTGACAGAATCTGTCGAGGATGTGGAGCTGCGCTTTTCGATCCGCGATACGGGGATCGGCATTCCCGCCCACAAACACGCGATGCTGTTCGAGAAATTTACCCAAGCCGATGCCTCAACCACGCGCCATTACGGGGGAACGGGACTGGGCTTGGCCATTTCCAAGCAGTTGGTCGAATTAATGGGGGGGCAGATCGGGATCCAAAGCGAAGTGGGGAAGGGATCCGTATTCTGGTTCGTGCTTCGCTTCCCGAAACAATCCCAACAGAAGTCCCATTGGCCCAGTTCCGGCAATATTTCAGGAGCCCACATCCTAGTGGTGGATGACAACCAGACCAATCGCGAAGTGCTTTTAGCCCAGCTCCAGGTGTTTGGCGCAAGGGGTGTGGCGGTAGGAGATGGTCCGACGGCACTGGAAACATTGTACTACGCCCACCGCGAAGGGGATCGCTTCCAATTGGCCATCCTCGATCAACAGATGCCTGGAATGGATGGCGAAACCTTGGCCAAAGCCATTCGCGTCGCCCCCTCGCTGGCGGACATTCCTTTGGTTCTGATGACCTCGATGAGCCAGCGCGGGGATGCCCGAAGGGTCGAGGAAATCGGTTTTGCCGGGTACCTCCCCAAGCCCGCGCGACAATCGGACCTAATTGACCTCCTTTCCCTAATTCTGGGGAACGGCGCTCCTGTCCAGTCTCGTCCGATGATGACTCGCCACAGCCTTCGCGAACTGCGGCAAGCCCAGGTGCGGATTCTTTTGGCCGAGGACAACCTCACCAACCAGCAAGTCGCCTTGGCTGCGCTGAAAAGCCTGGGATTGCAGGCTGATGTGGTGTCCAATGGGGTCCAGGCCGTTCGGGCTTTGGAAACGACTCTCTACGACTTGGTCTTGATGGACATGCAGATGCCGGAAATGGATGGTTGCCAAGCCGCCCGCCAGATTCGCGACCCAAACTCCAAGGTCCTCCATCGCGATGTTCCCATCATCGCCATGACAGCCAATGCGATGAAAGCCGATCAGAACCGCTGTCTAGAATCGGGAATGAACGACTACCTGTCCAAGCCGGTCTTTCTCCAAGACTTGGCCGATGTTTTGGACCGATGGCTTCCCAAAGAAAAGGCCTTCAAACGCAACGTTGAGACGAACTTGCCGCAAGAGACCATTTCTGTCGAACCTCACTTGGATGCGTTTTTTGACCGGTCCGCCTTCCTGGCGCGTCTGATGGGCGACCAAGCACTGGCCAGAATCGTGGCCAAAATTTTTCGGGAGGATCTTCCCCTCCAAATCCAAGACCTGAAGCGGGCCTTGAATTCCCAAGACGCAATCCAATGCGAAAGAATCCTCCACACCATTCGGGGGGCTGCCAGCGGGGTAGGAGGCACCGCTCTGGGTAACGTGGCCCATGGCTTGGAAGTAGTGGCTGAAGGCGGCGACCTGGAAGCACTGGCTGCGGGAATATCCCAATTGGAGAGCCAATTTGAGCGATTGGAGCAAGCCCTGGTTCGGGAGATCTGATGGCGGATCCCCAAACGTTCTCCCCCAATTCTTCCTCCCTTCGACAGCGCGCCGAATATTTGGCCAACCAGGATCGGGCAATCTGTGCACAGGATGCCCTGTCCGGGGAATCCACAAAAAAAATCCTGCACGAGCTGCGAGTCCACCAGATCGAATTGGAGATGCAGAACGAAGAGCTGTGCCGCTCCCAAGTTGAACTGGACCGATCCAAGGCCCGCTATTTTGACCTGTACGATCTGGCTCCGGTGGGCTATCTCACCCTGAACGCCAAAGGGCTGATCCAGGAGGCCAACCTCAAGGCCGCCAACTTGCTCGGGCAGGATCGTCGGGATTTGCCACACCAAGCTTTGACAAGGTTTATTCTTCCCGAAGACCAAGACATCCATTATTTGGCGAACAAACGCCTCTTCGAGGCATCGGCCCCCCAAGGCTATGAACTACGGCTGGTGAAACGGGATGGCACGGTCTTTTGGGGCCGTTTGGAATCCACGGTCAGTCGTGTGGATGACGGGAAATGCCTCGCCCGATTGACCTTGAGCGACATCACCGAACAAAAACTTGCCGAAGCAGCTCTCCAGGAGACCATTGCGCGGCTCGAGGCCACGACTTATGAGGCCAGTGAAATGGCTTCCAAAGCGGAATTGGCAAACCTTGCCAAAAGTCAATTTTTGGCCAACATGAGCCACGAAATTCGGACTCCCCTGAATGGCGTGATTGGAATGAATAGTCTGCTTTTGGACACCGAATTGAACGACGAACAGCGCGGTTATGCCGAAATCGCGTGCCGAAGCGGCCAATCCCTGTTGGAACTCGTGAACGACATTTTGGATTTGGCCAAGATCGAAGCGGGCAAATTGGAATTGGAGGAGCGGGAATTCGACCTCCGTACGTTGTTGGCCGATGCGGTGGCCGCCTTGGAAATCAAATCTCGGGAAAAAGGGCTTTCCTTTCGAATGGTGATTGGCTCGAATCTTCCCCAAACCTGCACCGGAGATCCGCTGCGTCTGCGCCAAATCCTATGGAATCTTTCCGCCAATGCGATCAAATTCACCCGGGAAGGTGGCATCTCGGTCCGCGTCGATCGAGGGGTGGAAACGGCCCACAAAGTGGAAGTCCGCATTTCGGTCCAAGACACGGGGATCGGCATTCCCTTGGACAAACAATCGCTCTTGTTCCAAAACTTCGCCCAGGTCGACCCCTCCGTCACCCGCAAATACGGCGGTACCGGCTTGGGGCTGGCCATCTCCAAACAGTTGGTCGAGAGGATGGGAGGAAAGATCGGGATCCAAAGCGCTCCCCTCCAAGGCTCGGAATTTTGGTTCAGCCTCCCCTTGGGGAAAGTCCCCGGTAGGGAAGGGGGGGTGGGGTCCAGTAGCGCTTGTGGAGACGCCTCGATCAGCGACGACCTCGACAGCCAAGGAGCAATTCTTGATGAGGCGATCCGGATTTTGGTGGTGGAAGAGAACGTTATCAACCAAAAGATGCTGCAGGGCGTTTTGAAAAAACTTGGGTACGCTGCCGATTCCGTAAGTGGGGGCAATCAGGCCTTAAACAAGCTGGAAACCTTCAAATATGATCTGGTGTTGATCAATCTGCACCTCTCCGGAATGGACGGACGCGAAACCACTCGACGGATTCGCCAGGCGAATTCCGGTCTTCAGGACCAGGGGATGGTGGTGTTGGGCATGACCGACGATTCCCTGGAGATGGTTCGGGAGCTCTGCTTGGAAAGCGGCATGAACGATTGTCTCCCGCTGCCCCTCTCGCCAAAAATTCTGGTGGAAGCGGTCGATCGATGGGCCATTTCGCGGCGGCGCTAGGGGTGATCCACCCAGGCAGGATAGGTTCCGATCACCGAGAGTTCGGTCACCATTTCCGATAGATGTTGGATGGCCCGTTCGGCCTTCGCGTCTCCGGCGGGAATCCGCAAGTCGATGAAAAACCGGTAGCGCCATGGTGCGCCGGGGATGGGCCGCGATTCGATGCGGGCCAAATCGATGTCGCGCAAGGCGAAGGCGCCCAGGGCGCGAAACAGGCTGCCCGGCCCGGCATTGTCGAGGGTGAACGCTAGGCTGGTTTTGGATGCCGTGCCTTTGCGGGGTTCGATGGGTTCCCGGGCCGCGAACAAGAATCGGGTGAAATTCGAGGGGTCGTCTTCCATGCCTTCGTGAAGGATGGAAAGTCCGTAGGTTTCGGCGGCCAAGCGCGAGGCGATCACCGCGACGCCCTTTTCCCGGGTCTGCGACAGTTTTTGGGCCGAAGCCGCCGTGTCGCCACGGGTGATCAGAGCCTTGGGAAGCATGCGGCTCAGGGTGCGCTTGCATTGGATGATGGGCTGGGGGTGGACCAGCACTTCTCGGATTTCGGAAAGCCCTGTGCCGGGCAGGGTCATCAAACAATGGTGGACATGGACGATGGTTTCGGCAACGGCGTGGAATCCTTCCTGGGCCAAAACATCCCAGTTGTCATGCAAGCTCGCCGTGCCCGCCAGGGTGTTCTCGACCGGCAAGGCGGCGCGATCGACCGCGCCGGTGCGCAGGGCTTCATGCACCTGGGCGAAATCGGGGAACCCCACCGCGATGGCCTTGGATCCGTAGATTTGGCGGATGGCGATCTCGGAATAAGCACCGGGCTGGCCTTCGTAGGCGATCTTGAGGCGTTGGACAGATCGCGACGACACGGGCTTGGAACTCTTGACCTTGGGCATGTTGGGAAAATAGTTGCCGTTGTAGGGATCGGGCATGCCCGATCCCTACAACGGCCGTTTGAAATAGCCGCCCGATCGAAGGGGATGGTGGACACGTTGCGGTTCCGTTGGCGATCAAAGGTGGTTGCGCGGATTCCGTTGGTGAATTTCGATCCATCGAGAATTGTTGCCAACTTGGACACGGTGTCGGCTATTCCATGGAATGATTCCATCGACTGCGGCGACCGATACGACTGGCGGGATGGACAGATCTATCGGACTGTGAAGATCGGAAACCAAATTTAGATGGCCGAAAACATGAACTACGCAGTGGATAGTTCCTGGTGGTACCGGGGAGTCGACTACTCCTTGCATTCGGCGATTAGCAATATCGACACAACCAACAGAATCCAAGAGAAGGGAGCTAAATACGGGCGTCTGTACCATTGGGCGGCAGCAATGGGTTTGCCGGACACCTGCAAGGCAAGGTGGTGTCTGATCCCGGATTCTTGCAAATCGAGCCCATGTTCGACCAGTGAAATGACTCTTCGCAAAGGTGTTTGCCCAGTTGCTTGGCACATCCCCAGCGACTCGGATTGGTCCATTCTTGTCAAAACCTTCGAAGCGGACACATTGGTTGGAACTGGGTATGCTGGAAGCGCACTTCAATCACGGGAGGGTTGGCAGAGTTTTTCCCCCACTGTCTCCGGCAAGGATTTGTTCGGCTTCCATGCCATCACCGCAGGTGCCCGCAATACTTGGGGAGCTTATGACTATGCTGGACAAGTTGATGGATTTTGGGTGCCAAATGAATCGGCTTCCGACAACGCGATCGCCCGTTTGTTAGACAATGAACTGGCCTATATCCAACGAGGCGGCATGCAAAAAACCTTCGGAGCTTCGGTGCGCTGCCTCCAGGATTGAGTGTGACCTGACGAAAACTGTCAGCGAATCTCTGAAATGCCTGGAATGAAATTCCGTCGCTCTCCATCCCTCCCGCACCTGCCCGCCTCCCAACCCTGCGCCTCGCGCCAGCGAGCTCCCGTCCCCGCTCGCCGAATCCTCACCCAGCTCGGCCTGTCGCAATTCTTCCCTCCCGCACCTGCCCGCCTCCCAACCCTGCGCCTCGCGCCAGCGAGCTCCCGTCCCCGCTCGCCGAATCCTCACCC
>CAIKAA010000119.1 GCA_903825275.1 uncultured Fibrobacterota bacterium
ACACCGCCGATGTCGACGGCAAAGAATTAAAAATGGACATCACCAATGGCTCTGACAAACCTTGGCATGTCATGCTCCAACAAAAGAACTTGGCTTTGGTCGCCGGAAGGTCCTACCATTTCTCCATCGACGCTCGCTGCCCCGTGCCCTTCAATTTGGTGATCAACCTCCAATCGGCTCCGGACCCCCCCACCCTTTATACCGCGATGTCCTTTCCGTTGACCACGACCATGGCAACCTACACCAAGGATTTCACCGCCAAAGTCAGCGACGCCACCTCGGTCATGCAATTCAACATGGGCGGCCAGGGAGTGGCGACAATCTGGGTGGACAACATCAAATTGATCGAGACGATTCCCTAAGAGAATTCCATTCCGGTCGAGCGACAAATCGTTAGGGAAACCAAAGGGGCCATCGGCCCCTTATTTTGTTTCCGTCGCTTCATGGAGGGGGTAACGATTCCAGCTAGGCGATGCGGGCGCGTCCAACCAAAGCCTAGTGTTCCGAAAGCGGCGCGCGAAGATCTGGATCTTCAAAGCGAAGCTTACTGGAAACATTCAAGTGAAACGACCCATGTTCCGCAGTTTCGCAAGATACCGACAGATTCTGTCGCACCGGTTCGGTCGCGACCGAGTAGAACTTTGCGGCAACCGAGGCGAGCGAAAATTCGCCAAAAGAAGCCAAAGCCGCATCGGACATGGCCTGATAAAGTTCGTGCGGCATTTGGATCATTTCGATCAATCTTTTGCGATAGACCTCGGGATGGTCGCAAAGGAATCCGTTCACTCCGTCGCGGACGAATTTTGGATTTTCTCCCACCGAACTGGCCAGAACCGGGACCCCACACGACAGGTATTGCTTGGCTTTGAAAGCAGACTTCGAACGCGTGTGTTCCCCGTCCACCAGTGGGGCTAGTCCGACATCAAATCTACGGACCCGCTGGTAGATGGATTTTTCCGAGAGCCAATCCAAGTCTCGGGGAATCTCTAGTTGAACCTGCGGAGAATGATCGAATTGGTTTCGGAGGTTGACTTCGTCCTGGTCGCGTCGCACTCCCAAAACCACCAACCGGAAGGGAAGGTCAAGAGATTTCAACGCGGGGAAAACGAGGGTTTCCAGGTTGTTTTGGTGATCGTCGTAGAACCCGATCCATCCGATCGTGAAGATTTTCTCCTTCTCTGTTTTTAGCACCCCGTGGGCGATGATTCCCGACGTGATGTGACGCCAATTCGGATTGCGAGGCGCCACATATCGCCCCAAGTCCTCGCTTCCCACCACGACCGTGTCGCACAAGGTCACGAATCGGTTGATGAACCGGTCGGAATACCGCAAGTACTCCGCATCGTCGAGATCGTAAATGGTTCGCGCTCGGGTGGTGCGCACGAGCAAAAGAAGAAGACGGGCATAAATCCGATTCGACATCACCTTCTGGATGACGACAACATCCCTTTCACAAGCAGTGAGGTAGGCCAACAGGTAGACGATGACAAAACGGGCGATGTTCCAAGGTTTGTAACTCGGGAAAGCGAAGAAGGCGCTTACACCACGCTTGCGACGAAGTTCTTCGAGAAGGAAGAGACCTCGGTAGCGCGTGCTGGGAGCTCGTTTGTCATTCTGGGAAAACCAAAAGCATCTCATTGGGGAATCCTTTCATAAGCCGCAGAAAAGGGAGTTCGAGTTCCAATTCAACACCTCCCCAAGTTCCAATGCCTTGGCAACAAAATGCTGCACAACGGAAGCAATGGGGGAACGAGTTTGGAAATTTGAATCGGCATGCTTGGATCAAAGCTACCGTGGGTGTCCCGCGAACCAAGCGGATGAAGCGGGCATATTTCATAGAACAACGATCCGATTTGTCTACCAATTCAAATCACGAGGCGAGTCTTGGGAACGAAATGGACTCCAAGCTGAATTTCTAAGCGCAGAACGAATTGGTCACGAGGTCTCTTGACCGGATTGGCACCGATCAAAAAAGCGTTTTGCGCCGGATTCGATGGATGGCCATTTCCAGTTGCTGGAAATAGGTGGATCGATCTTTTTCTGGAGCGACGCGGTTCTTTCTCCTAAGACTCCCCTCTCGCCCAGCTTGGCGAACCATTCACGAGAGGTCAGGGCCTCGCCACGCACCAGTAGGCACCTTGGGCAAAGAGTCAGAACTGAGGTTTGTAGACATCTATCCGGCGGCCTCGACCCTTGATCTCCAGATTTCCAATCTTGCTAAAGACGAAATCATTCTTGGTGAGCTCGTGGGTGTTTTCACCAACTAGAATTTTTGTTCCATAATTTTTATTCATTTGCTCCAGTCGCGAGGCGATATTTACTTCATCACCAATTGCGGTATATTCCATCCGATCTGTAGATCCGATATTGCCAAACACAATCACACCAGAATTTACCCCAATTCGGGTATTTATTTTGATGTTGCGAAGAAACGTTTTATTTTGAAGGGCTTGCTGAATTTGAATGGCGCTTCTTACCGCGTTCTTGGCATGATCAGGGTCGTTTACGGGAGCATTGAAAATAGCAAAGGCCGAGTCCCCAATAAACTTGTTGACGATGCCTTTGTTGGCACGAATGACATCGATGATCACGGTAAAATATTCATTGAGCATGGACACGACTTCTTCGGGAGACATGTTTTCGGAAAGACCGGAATAATTTTCTATGTCCGTAAATAGAATGGAAGCAAGGCGAACTTCTCCACGAAGGTTGATGTTCTTGTCCATGATATGTTCGGCAATTTCTTTGGTCATGTATTTGCCGAAGGCGTCGCGAATCAAATCTCGTTCGCTCAATCCTTGGATCATGTTGTTAAAATCAGTGATCAAAATCCCGAATTCATCGTGGGCCGAAACGGGAAGACGGAGTGAAAAGTCGCCCTCGCGCACTCGGCGGAAAGATTTTAGCAGGGTTTGCACAGAATTGGTGATTTCTCGCGTCACCATGATATGGATGATTACAATCGCCAGCAAACCAACCACAAGATCCATAAACAAATAGCCTTGCTTGCGGAAATCAATTGATTTGCTTATAAATGCTTGATCCACAAACAAAAACAGAAAGCAGAAAAAAACAATTGGATAGATGACGAAAAGTCTCCGAGAGAATTTTCCATTTTCCGGTAAAAACTGAATATTTTGGCTCTGGAACAAAAATTCTTTAAAACGCAAGGTAAACCGAGATACCGCGAAATAAGTGTAAACCGAAAGAATCCCCCCATAAGAAAAAAGTAAAACCAAGAAATAATAGATGTGTTGAAGGACTCCTGGCTTAATTTGTCCCGAATAATTAAGGATTTGATAAGTGATCGCGCTGTAGGAAAATCCAATCATGAAAACGGAAATCGAAGACAACAAAGGAAGCCGTCGCAATCGTAGGCGGGCTAGCTCAAAGGAAGCCCCCTTATTAAGAAACTTGTCGATGGGGCGAAAAAGAAAGCCTGCCAAAATGAAATTCACACACAAGAACATGAAAGTTGGCGGAATCAGGGCACGAAGAGAAAAGACAAAATTCCATTGCGAGCAACAAACAAAATACAGATTGTCAATTGCAACAACAATTGGGTATGCCATCAAACAGGTAAGAAAATATTTGACTTTCATTCGATTTTTCATCATGTATAAATCATCACCCCCCACAAGGACCAAAGTTAATTACACCCCATGGTCTGCACCTCGGGAAAATGCCCACTTGGTCGGACGCCCCATTGAGAGAGATCGGGTGGATGAACTCCCCTCCCCTACGGCGGTCGCCTCATCCCCTTTCTCGATCGACGTTTAAGGTCGTTTCCTTTCCGAAAAGTTACCTCCCTCGCTATCGAAACTCCACCTCACCTTCTGGTTGATCGTCGTAATGATCCGTAGCTCCTTGGTTGGCTAGGCTCGACCAGGTTTCCACCGCCTTCCGTTGATCCAGATGTAGACCTCTGTGGCCGCGACGTCGGCATCCACCGCAATCGCCGTCCACCTGCACAGCGGAACTGGACTGTCTTTACCGTAGAAAGAAGATCCGCTTGGCTTAGCTATTTTTCTACGAGATCATTGCTCACGATCGACACAATTGCCCAGCGAAATAGTGACCCAAGCTTGCCTGATAGCAGGACGTTGCTCATCTGCGTTTCGTTCAGGATCACTCCTTTCAACGACATTCGAGGCATCTTCGACCCATGACCCAATTCACGAAATTTTGCGGCTGGCCCAGAGGTTGGCAGCGAGAAAGTGCAAATGGATACAAACCACGAAACACACGAAAAACACCAAAGCCTTAAATTCTCTGAGGCTTTGGTGGGACAGCAAACAACCGAGGAGATCGAGGCCCAAACGGGGCGGAAAACACCCGGAACGCTTTTGTTCAAGGACGAAGCGTATGCCATCCAGGGTGCTGTTTTCGAGGTTTACAAGTTCATGGGGTGCGGATTCCTGGAAGCCGTCTACCAAGAATGCCTGGAATTCGAGTTGGCGTCGAAAAGGATTCCCTTTGTGTCCCAGAAAGATCTTCGTTTGTCCTACAAAGGGCAAATTTTGGTCCAGCGCTATCGGCCCGACCTCATATGTTACGACTCCATCATCGTGGAACTCAAGGCGGCCACCGACCTTGCCAACGAGCACCGGGCGCAACTCCTCAACTATCTCAAAGCAACCGGTTTGCGGGTAGGCCTACTCGTCAACTTCGGTCACCACCCCAAAGCCCAAATCGAACGATTCATCCGATGAGTTGACGGGTGGTTGTGGTGGTCATCCGGTGCGCTGCCTTATGGGAGGGGGAGAAAACCACGAAATACACGAAATACACGAAAAAAATGCCTGTTGGCCTTTCGTGTATTTCGTGTGTTTCGTGGTTTCCCCTAATGCACCCCCCCGTTGTGACACCACCTAAGCGCCTATGGTATGATGTCCGCAATGACAGGTCGATTCCTTTCCCGTTTGCAGCCGCGACCAAGGTCACTCGGACCTCGCACATGGTTTGTCTTCGCCATCTGGACAACCATCTTTCTCCTCCTGTTCTACGGGACGTTTCCGAGATTGGGGCAGCAAGCCGATTCGTTCTGGTTCATCTACATCGGCTCCTTGGCCTGGTTCTACGGCACGCGCAACGCTCTAGCTGGAGT
Source organism: uncultured Fibrobacterota bacterium (assembly GCA_903825275.1). Lineage (GTDB taxonomy): Bacteria > Fibrobacterota > Fibrobacteria > UBA5070 > UBA5070 > UBA5070. The sequence continues at coordinate 5,108 of CAIKAA010000119.1, forward strand.
CATCGTGTGTACCGCGGCCTGCTTTACCAGATTAGCGAGTGGTCCAGGATTCTTCCTCGGCATGCTGCTGGGGACAGCCATCGCGCTGGCGGTCAGCGGGGTCAGCAGACTCTATCTCAAGCTCAAGGAAACGGAAGAAAAGCTCAAGGAAGAGCATGAAAAATCCGAGATGATTTTGGCCAACATCTTTCCCCGAAAAATCGTGGAGCGGTTAAAAAATGGCGAGGTCATGATCGCCGACCGCTACCTCGAAACCACGCTCCTGTTCAGCGACTTGGTCGGCTTCACCGACCTGACGAGATTCATGTCCCCGTCCGATCTTGTACAACTTCTTGACAAATTCATCA